>JAPKYJ010000022.1 GCA_026394375.1 Methanomassiliicoccales archaeon | reverse complement strand
TCGGCAAGGTGAAGCAAAAGGCCGCCTTGGCTAGGGTGGACGATTTCCTGCGCCAGAGGACGCTTCAATCCGGCTTCCTGCTCATCAGCGGGCTGGGGGAATGAACATGGACGTGGTCATCGTCGGCTTCGGGACCGTGGGTCAGGGCGTGGCGGAGGTCATCGTCCGCAAGGCCCCGGCGCTCCATTCCGCATTCGGAGAGAAGCTCCGGTTGGTGGGGGTGTTCGATTCCTCCAGCTACGAGCTCAACGGGAAAGGGCTAGATCCTAGGGAGATGATCGTCCGCAAGGAGAAGCTGGGCAAGGTCGGACCGCGCCTCGAGGGACGTTCCGTGCCTGAGCTGCTGGCCGACTTCCACTACGACGTGATGGTGGAGGTGACCCCTACCAATATCCGAGATGGGGAGCCTGGGCTCTCTCACATGATGGCCGCCTTGACGTCCGGAAAGGACGTGGTGACGGCGAACAAAGGCCCCCTGGCGCTCAAGTTCAAGGAACTCTCCGCAGCGGCGAAGAAGAATGGTGCGCGCATGAGGTTCGAGGCCTCCGTAGGAGGGGCCACGCCCATCATCAATGTATCAAGAGACCTGCTGGTCGGGGAGAAGATACATTCCATCCGCGCCATCGTCAACGGCACCTGCAACTTCATCCTCAACCGCATGAAGGAGGAAGGGCTGCCGTTCGAACAGGCATTGCGCGAGGCTCAAGAGTTAGGATATGCGGAGAAGGACCCATCCTACGACATCGACGGCATCGATTCCGCAGCCAAGGCGGCGATATTGGCCAACGCCATCTTCGGAAGGGAGTGCACCTTCCACGATGTGAGGCGGGTAGGGATCCGAGGAGTCTCGCTGGAGGCGGTCTCCCTGGCGGCGGCGGAGAAGAAGGTCATCCGCCTGGTAGCGGAGGTATCCCCCACTCGATTGGAGGTATCGCCCCGACTGGTGCCGATAGGTCATCCCTTGGCCATCGGAGGCACGCTCAACATCTTCCAGCTGATGACCGATTTGGCCGGCGAAATGACCGTTGCCGGCAAAGGGGCGGGACGTCTAGAGACCGCCTCAGCGGTGCTGAGCGATCTGGCGGCGCTGATGAAGGAGAACTGCGTGGCCAAAGGTCGCGAGCTTTAAATACGAACGGTGTGTTATGCTGTGCCACACCACGGCAGGTATGGCCATGTCAAATAAATCTGAAAGAAGGGATTTATTTATTGGTCGATCGAGTTGAGATCTACGATACGACCTTGAGGGACGGAGCGCAGACCGAGGGTGTCTCTTTCTCGAACGAGGATAAGCTGGATGTCCTGGCTAGGTTAGATGCATTTGGCATAGATTTCGTGGAGGGGGGCTTCCCTGGCTCCAACCCCAAGGACAAGGCCTTCTTCAAAGCGGCGCAGAAGCTCGAGCTGACCAATTCCAAGTTGGTGAGCTTCGGTTCTACCAGGAAGGTAGGTTCCACTGCGGAGCATGATATCGCCATGAAGGCGCTCATCGACTCCGGGACGGAGTACGTGTGCGTCTTCGGGAAGACCTGGGACCTCCATGCCAAGATCGCGTTGGGAGTCCCGTTGAAGGAGAATCTTAGTATCATCGAGGACACGGTCTCCCACCTCGCTGGAAAGGGAAGGAAGGTCATCTTCGACGCCGAGCATTTCTTCGACGGATGGAAGAACAATCACGACTACGCGTTGGAAGCCGTCCACGTAGCGGAAAAGGCCGGGGCTCGATATCTGGTCCTCTGCGACACCAACGGCGGGAGCTTGCCTAATGAGGTGAGAAAGGCGGTGACCGAGGTGTCCAAGCAGTGCCATGTGGCGGTAGGTGTACACGCTCACAACGACGGAGAACTGGCGGTGGCCAATTCCCTGGCGGCCGTGGGAGCTGGCGCCGTCATGGTCCAGGGCACCATCAACGGCCTGGGGGAGCGCTGCGGCAACGCCAATCTCTGCTCCATCATCCCTGCCGTGTCGATCAAGATGGGCCGGAAGTCGTCAGTCAAGGACCTCTCACAACTGACCGCACTCTCCATTTTCGTAGGAGAGGTGGCCAACATCGTTCCCGATCTCCGCCTTCCGTACGTGGGCAGGAGCGCCTTCGCGCACAAAGGAGGCGTCCACGTCAGCGCAGTGCTCAAGGACCCCCGCACCTACGAGCACATAGAGCCATCGAAGGTGGGCAACGAGCGGCGCATCCTGATCTCGGAGCTCTCCGGCACCTCCAGCATCCTGGCCAAGGCCAAGGAGCTGGGAATCGAAGAAGAGAAGGACAAGGGCAAGTCCATCCTGGAGAAGCTCAAGCACATGGAGGCCATGGGCTACCAGTTCGAGGCGGCGGAGGCGAGCTTCGAGCTCCTGGTCCGCAGGCTGATAGGAGAGGATCACCGGCCCTTCAAACTGGAGGGTTTCAGGATCTTCGTGGATGTGTCGGGCGACACAATGCGCTCCGAGGCGAGCGTGAGGGTGGTGGACCCGAACGGGGTCATAGAGCACACCGCCTCCGACGGCAACGGTCCCGTGAACGCGCTGGACAAGGCGCTGCGCAAGGCATTGGAGCGATTCTACCCGGTGATAAGGGAGATCCGGCTCATCGACTACAAAGTGCGAGTCATAGACGCTAGCGCAGCTACGGAGGCGACGGTGCGGGTGCTCATCCGCTCTACCGATGGGGCTATGACCTGGACCACGGTGGGCGTCTCAAGCAACATCATCGAGGCGAGCCTGTTGGCGCTCATCGATTCCCTGGAGTACAAGCTCCTCAAGTCCGGGAACAGCTCCAACGGCAACAGATGATGCCCCCCATCCAAGGGCAAGGCAATTATGCTCGGGGCTGCGATATCAAGCAAGGTCGTAGCATGCCCTACTCAATGCGCCTCATCTCTCCCGAGGAGAAGGATGATCTTTGGCAACAATTGGAAAGCAGATTGCTCCATACCCGCAAGTCCGACATCTACGGCTGTTGCATCAAGCTGCTCACTGACGACGAAGGGCTGAAGCGTATTTGGGAGGACAACTTCTACGTCATGTCGGAGAACATCCGCTCTCATGGCCGGCTGGTGGCGGCGCACGATCCTACGAGGGGTACGGAAGTGCTCTACGAACCGCTCACTCGCACCGCCTTCGCCTTCAACCTCGACTACTACGGCTGGATCAAGAGCGTGGCCCTGGCCATCGCCGGGGACATCCTGGAGGATGAGCATTCGATCTACTCGGTGCACGGGGCCGCCATCGACCTGGAGGGAAGGGGCATCGCCATCATCGCTCCCTCCAAGACCGGCAAGACCACCCACTCCTGGGGTCTGCTTCGCCTTCCGGAGGCCAGGCTCATCACCGATGACTGGTTCTTCGTCCGACTCTCGGACAAGAGGCACCTGGTCTTCGGATCGGAGAAGAACTGCTATGTGGAAGGCAGCATAGCCGGAACATGGCCAGAGTTCAGACCCCTGGTGGACCAGGCGAAGCTGGATGGCCAGGAGCGGGGCGTAATGAACGTGAGATGGATCATCGGCAACACTGGCGTCCTGCCCATGACCTCTCTTCACACCGTCATCCTCCTGCACAGAGATGAGATAGAGAAGACGATGACCAGGAGCCTGGCCCCGAACGATGCTCTGGAGTATCTTGAACGCCACGATTTCTGCAACCCCCATCAGCTGGTGAGGGACGGACGCAAGCATGCACTGAGAGTGCGCTTCTTCGAGAACCTGTTGAAGAATGTGGACATTCACCTGGTGAACACCTGGGCTCCGCCCGAACGGGTCCAAGAAGAGATCTGCCTCATCCTTCAGACCAGATGAGAAGGCGGCAATCTATTTTACCGCAGGAGTCGATAGTGCTGGCCAAGGTGGAAGAGCATTGGCCAACGTCCTGATCACCCTGTATGGCAGGAGCACCTGGGGGCTGTTCAATTCAGTATGGAGTTCTATCAAAGAGCACAAGTTCCTTCCGGACCGGGTGCACATCCTCACCGCCGGCTGCGAAGCGAGCAGTGCTCACATCGCCAGCAGGATGGTCCAGATACTGCTCCAGGAGTATGGATCAAAGGCAGAGGTGCTCGAGCATACGGTGGACGATGAGGACGTGCGTCTGGTGGCCGAGCTCGTGGGCAGGATTGCCGGTGAGGAGAAGCGCCTAGGCAATAAGGTAGCGTTGGATGTCACCCCTGGCAAGAAAGTCCTGGTGCTAGGCTCGGTCTTCGCCGGACCTCCGCGGCAGCTCTTCGACCACATCTTCTATCTGCACATCGGTTCGCTCAAGAACGCCAACCGTGCCTACGTGGAGATCCCCCGGTCCCTGCAGCACTCGCACGACATCATGCTGGAAACGACCAAAGGGGAGAAGGAGGGGCAGGGATGAGCGAGATGACGGTCTCCAAGCCGTTTCTCATGGCGGTATTGAACGAGGCGCTCGGAAGCGGACGGTCGAACCTCGCAGTCTCCTCGGCCTTCCTTGATCTGGATCTGATGGGGGTTAACTTGAAGACCTCCTCCATCGAATGGGTCGTGGAGCGGGATCGATTCGACCGGGCGTACTCGGAGGTGCAGGCTCGGTTGGGGGAACCGATGCTGATCAAGGAGATTCCCAGCTACCCCGACCTCAAGGACGCCTTGCAAAGCTCGCTGCTCGTGCCTCCCGAGAATCTGGGGCAGATGATGAACGAGATCCGAGACATCGAGAAGAGGAGGCGGGGAAGCTCCCTCAACCCCAAACAGACGCTGGTGGCCATCGACACGAACCTGGCCTACCACCGATTGTTCAGTCGATTGCTGCTGTCCAGCGATGCCTGCGGTGTCCCGGACTATGATCCGTCCAAGGTCCAGATCATCCTGGAGAACCTGGTGGAGCTGGAGATTGCCGACCGCGTCAACCGCAAGTATCGCGATACGGATCTGGAGGTCCTGAAGAAGGCGTTCAAGAACCCCAAGCTGGCAGGGACGCTGGCGAACTGCCTGCTCAAGGATGGGCGCAAGGCCATGAACGCGCAGACCGAGATCCTGGCGATGAAAGGACGGTACGCGATCTGGGAGGTGGCGGGAGGTTCATGGAACGAGGACAAGGAGAAGCGCGACGGAGAGATACTGCGTTCGCTGGCGCATCATGCGCAAGAAGAGCGCGTAGAGCTGCTCTTCCTCACCGCCGACGACAAAGCCTCGGCCACTGCCCAGGCGGTCAAGGTCGGAAGCTTCGTTCTGCGCTATCCGCACGAACTTCCCCGTTCCATTCCATACGATCCCTGGCTCTTCGTGGAACTGCTCTATGACCTGGCTATCGTCTTCGGGATCATCTCCCTTCGTCCTCTTGGCATTCGTATCCATGGCGATTGGGCGGGGAAGACCGCGGACGACTACCATCAGGAGAAGGTCAAGCTGGCTTTCGAGGAGTCCTCATCCCTGGGGGAAACGCTGGCACGAGAACATCGGGTGCTGGATCGATTGAGCCGCGAATTCGATCTGAGTTCGCTCAAATGATGTCGAAATACATCCAGCACATTCTCTAATCCGGGTTCGTGCGCTAGAAGAATCAACAGTGAGGAGCCCCCGCAAAACTTGTAAATGGTGGGGAAGTTGGAGAAGGTCCACGGGGACTCCCCATTTGCCTATGATTCACCGGTTAATAAAAGGTTTTGCTTTGACGCCCGTTAATAGTGCGTCAATCGGAATCTGCCGATTCCTTCTGGAATGAACGTTGTTGTCCAGCATATCATAATCCGACAGACACGTCTTGACTAGGCGATCCCATAAGATTGCCTGCGATATCTGAATGGCATGCTATTGACTGCTTCCAAGCAGTTGAGCAATTCCACCGAGCAGTCGTTCTTGGCGAAGCGAGCGAGGACGACGCACTGAGAGAATCGGAGAGCGACCTGTGATCCATTCAAATTGCTTCACTTCGCGATTGAGAGGACCCCTCTCCTGAAGCACCGAATGAGAAGCACCGAAGCGACCATGGTCGAAACGATTCCGAGAACGTTTAGCATTCCTCCCAGGGCCCCCCATTGATACATTTCGGATGAGAAAACATGATGGCTTGCGAGGTACTGGTACGTCGCCACGTAGTACGCCGAAAGCACGCCTCCGCCCACAACCATTAACAGGGCTCCAGCAACCAAGAGCCTTCTCGACCAGGTAGCTACGCCGGACTGAGCCTTGAGGTTCATGAACAAGAATAAGGCCGCACCCAAAGCCAACAATGGCAACCCTAGGGGGCCGAGCGCCAGGAATAGATAACCCGCCTCCAGAGAAAGGCTCGGAAAGGAAACGTGGGTCCAGTGGGAGAGATAGGTGTACAACAGGAAAAAGAACTGGAGCAGCTCAAGCGCGGCCCCGATGACGATTAACGTAATCGGGATCCAGAGCTCCCTCGACCGCGCTTGCCATAACCCTTCCCTGGCACTCTGCACGTCAAATCCTCGTTTGAGGTATGCAGGCGCGTCACTGCAGATAAGCCCGTCGAAGCAGTGGATAATCCTGGAATTGCCTAGTTGTCAGTTGCATAGGCAGACAACATTATCTGTGCCGTGGGGAAGCGAGCCAGCATTGAGAGGGTATCGAACCACGACCTGCGCCGGACCTGCGGAAGGATGATGTACCACGCCAAGATGCCCTTGGAAGTGATCGCCAAGATATTCGGGCACTCCGACACGCGGACGACCCTCCGCTACTTGGGCTTGGACCACGACGATATGCGCCTCGCGATGGAGCAATATGCCAGGTATCAAAAAGGTGCATTTATACCCGAGGAGGTACAAATTCGACCTGAGCCAGTAAAGGAATGTGGGGGCACTGGGATTTGAACCCAGATCAGCGGGTTTCCACCACGTGGGGAGCTACCCCACGCGAATTAACGGGTCACCGCTCCAGTTAGTCATCACCGGTCAGCAAACCCGTTGCGATCACACCCAATTAACTGGAGCCCGCGAGGATACCGAATTACCCCATACCCCCGTGATTCAGAGTTAGCGCTTGCGCATCTTCTGGGCACGCTTCCGGCGACGCATCTTTTTCTTGCGCCACTTCCAGCGCTGCTTGCCTCGTTTCTTCCATGCGCGTGAGCTTCGCTTCATTATGCTGACTCCTACGTATTTGTGCCGAGATTCTGTCAGCACTTAAGTAACTTTGCCTCGGGAAGCGGGCCCGTCGGGATATCCGCCTTTTTGCCAAAGGATTCGAACCCGAGACATCTGGCTCACTGCCCCGTCCCGAAGGACAGGTTAGAAGGCCAGCGCTATATCCAGGCTAAGCCACGAGCCCGCTCGTCCCTCGATGCGTGTACCCTCATTTATAGGTTACAGGTTGACCGTCCGCGCCAGAGGACCTCAGGACCATGGACCGCCTGGAATCGCGAATAAGAAAACAGAATAAGGGAGTTCAAGAGGTTTCTGTCGAGAGCCAGACAGTCTGGAGTGTCTATCGCCCCAGGCCTATCCGACAACCGCAGACAGCGAACTGCTGGTGAAGAGCAGGACCGCCTCGACGAGGGCCAGCAGTCCGATGACGAAGAGCACCGGTCTCCAGCTCAGCAGCGCGCCGGCCACGTCCGCGAAGAACTCGGCCACTCCCAGCAAACCATAGATGATCGCCATCACCACCAGGGCGATGATGAGGATCACCAACGGTGACAACAGGCCGGTATGTAGCGACTTCTCCAGCAGGTACAGGCCCACGCCCGTCAGCAGTGCCCCGACCAGTGCTATGATCAATGCGACCTTCACCTTGCGGAAGACGCGCATGAAGAGCCCGAAGCCCAGCAGCCCCATTATCAATATGGTGGAGCCTGGCCTGCCTCCAGCAGCTACCAGGAGCAGAGCCTCAACGATCATCACGGCGCCCACAAAGAAGCCGAGGATGACAGCGATATTGTCGATCTTGGTCTTGGGATTCTTCCCTACGATAGCTATGACCAGAGCGATCAACCCTCCAAGCAGGAGCAACATCTCTGGCATGGGAGAGATGGTAAGGTCGAATGCCATGTGGACGAGTAACCCTTTCCGACTAATAATAACATTGGCCGGAAGATGGACCTCAGAGGCATGCGTGGACATCGCAAGGGTTATGCCCCGGAGGGTTCCATTCTCAAGCAGGGACGCAAATGGAAGTCATCGACGCAATTCATGCTCGTAGGGCCACGCGCACCATAGATTCGAGACCGGTGGAGGAAGAGAAGGTCGCAAGCCTGGTGGAGGCGATGCGATTGGCACCTTCATGCATCAACAGCCAACCTTGGAGAGTGGTCGTGTGCCGGGACCAGGAAGCGCTCGGCAAGGCGAAGACGGCTTTGTCGAAAGGCAACGTCTGGGGGACACCCGCTCCCGTCATCTTCGTCCTCGCCGCGAAGCTGGAAGAGGACTGCCACCTCTCCGACCACCGTGATTACTTCCTTTTCGGCTGCGGTCTGGCCGTGGGAGAGATGTTGCTTAGGGCGACTGAGCTAGGATTGATCGCCCACCCCATCGCTGGCTATGACCCACTGATACACAAGAAGGAGCTGGGCATTCCCGATGATCACGTGGTCATCACCACCATCATCATCGGCTATCCAGGAACGGACCGATCCCTGCTCTCGGACAAGCAGAAGGCCCAGGAGCTCGTTCGACCGGAAAGGAAGCCAGTAGGGGACAACTTCTTCGAAGGGAAGTGGGGCGTTCCGTTCGAAGGATAGGGCAATTCACAAACGAAGCAGACGGGCCATGGTACCGCCCATCACCCTTTCTATCTCTTCCGCAGACGACCACTTCTCCTCCCTCACGAAACGCACCCAGTAGGTGTAGGGATAGGCCATATCGAAGAGAGGCCAGTCGGACCCGAAGATGACCCGGCCGGGCATGCTCGCTATGGCCTCTTTTAGCCGAGATTTGCACATGTCTGGCTCGCTCGGCAGCCATCCCTGCAGGGCGGAGCAGTCCGCGTAGACGTTGGGAAAGAGCTTCGCCAACTCGTACGTTTCTGCCCGGAACTTGCCCCCCAGGTGCGCGATCACCAGTCGCAGCTCCGGATGCCGCTCCAGGACGTCCTTGAACAGGATGGGGTGGGTGTACTTGTCATCCAGCGGGCCCCAGCTCGCCCCTCCGTGCGTCACCACGATCAGATCGTTCTCCTCCACCAGTCTCCAAAAATATTCGATCCGTTCCTCGCTCGGAAGGTAGCCAGTGGCAGGGTATATCTTGACCCCTTTGGCATCGCAGTGCTTGACGTACTTGTTCACCAGTTCCTCCGCCCGTTTTCCTCTGGCCGGATCGATGCCGATGAAAGGGACCAACCGATCGCAGGCGTCGCGACAGCACTGGAAGACCCAATCGTTGTACGCCTCCACGCCCACTTCCGGCTCTTCCACCATGCCGAAGTCCAAGGGCAGTACCACCGACCGGTCGACCCCAGCGTCGTCCATGCATTCGATCAAAGTGGTGGCGTCGACCTGGGACATGGGCCAATCCTCCTCCCGATCCAGCTTCATGTCCAGCACCACACCGTCCAATGCCAGCAATGGTTCCAGATAGGCTCGCAATAGTGAGTTCGGAAGCATCTTCCGCTGCCAGACGTGCACATGGCCATCGATGATCATGCTGACCGGCCGAGAATCTTGTCGCCGCCCTATATACTTCTTGCCATGGCGCCTCTACGAAGGTAAGGAATAGGGCCTGCTCGCAACGCTTGATGTGAGTGTCTGACCGTGACCAAGGTGAAGACCGGCAAGATGAGCGACATACCGCCCAACCGCATGATAGCCGTGGATGTGCGGGACCGAAAGATACTGGTCGCGAATATTGACGGTGGGCTCTACGCCATGGACGGACTGTGCACGCATGCCGCCGGTCATCTGTGGGAAGGGAAGCTTGTTGGCACCACGGTCAAGTGCCCCAAGCACGGATCGGAGTTCGACGTGCGCACGGGCAAGGTGATCAAAGGTCCGTGGGTCCCGTTTGGGAAAGCCTTGGACCTGAGAACCTACGTGGTCAACGTGGAAGGCGATGAGATTTTCGTCAACATGATTTGAGGCGACGTCGCCGACCGAGAAGTGAGAAGAGGTGGACCGGGCGAGATTTGAACTCGCGGCCTCTACCATGCCAAGATAGCGATCTTCCGGCTGATCTACCGGCCCGTGTGGGTATCGCAAAAGCCGATGGCCTAATTAAACCTTTCTGACTTGAGCAGCGGCCTCAGACGTCCAGCTTCCTCTGGAAGCGCATCTTCTCGCCCGGAACATTGGATGGGTACTCGCCGGTCAAACAGGCCATGCAGAGGTCGCCTTCCGGCAATCCGAGAGCTCGCACCAGGCCCTGGACGGATGTATAGCCGACGCTGTCCGCGGTGATGAGACGGGCGATCTCCTCCGGGGTTCGATTGGTGGCCGCGAACTGCTCCCGGGTCTTCATGTCTATGCCATAGTAGCATGGAGCCCGGACCGGAGGGCAACCGATGCGCACGTGCACTTCCTTTGCACCGGCCCGCCTGGTCATCTGCACGATGCGCCTCATGGTCGTGCCCCGGACGATGGAGTCGTCCACGATGACCACGCGCTTGCCTCGGATGGTGGATCGGATGGGATTGAGCTTGAGCAGGACGCTCTCATCTCGCGCGGTCTGTTCCGGCATGATGAACGTCCTCTCCACGTAGCGGTTCTTCATGAACCCCTCTTCGTAGGGGAGGCCGGCGACCTCTGCGTAGCCCAGAGCATGGGCGCGACCAGAGTCCGGCACGGGCACCACCACATCGGCGTCGCATGGATGCTCCTCGGCCAGTATCTGACCTAGCCGCTTCCTCGAAGTGTACACCTCGAGCCCGTCGATGATCGAGTCCGGGCGGGCGAAGTACACCCACTCGAACATGCAGTGAGCCCGGTGCGGCATGGCCGGGATGGAATGCGATTGGAAGCCTTGCGGAGTGATCTCCACGATCTCGCCCGGCGCCACGTCCCTGATGAACTCTCCCTGGAGCACGTCAAAGACCGCGCTCTCGGAGGCCAGACCATAGCCGTCGCGCAGCCTGCCGATGCAGAGGGGCCTGAAGCCCAATGGGTCGCGCATACCGAAGACCCGCCCGCCGAACATGGCCGTGATCGAGTAGGCGCCGTCGATGATGCGCATGGTGTTCTTGATCGCCCGGATGGGATCTGGATTCTGGCTCAGCTCGTTCGCCATCAGGCGCACGATGATCTCCGAGTCGGTGGTGGTCAGGAACGCCCAGCCCTCGGCCTGCAGCTTGGCGCGCACCTTGTCGGCATTCACAATGTCGCCGTTGTGCGCCAAGGCCACTTCCCCTTGTAGAGTGGTGACGACGATGGGGGCGCAGTTCTCGGCACAGGAAGAACCGGTGGTAGAATAGCGCACATGACCGATGCCGCTGTTCCCTTTCATATTGCTCAATGAGGCGGGAGTGAGGACCTCGCGCACCAGGCCCATGCCCTTCAACGATCGAATCCGTACGTCGAAGACGGCGATGCCGGCGCTCTCCTGCCCGCGGTGCTGGAGGACGCGCAGCGATTTCCTGAGAAGCGGGACTACGTTAGTGGTCAGCGCCATACCGGCAACGCCGCAGAAATGTTTGGGCTTGTCGGTCACGGCCTTCCCTCATGCCTCAATGCGTCTTGGCCCAGTTGTACGATCTCCACTTGGCCGTCTTCCCGTAGCCGCAGGAGGCGCAGGCGCCCTTCCTGACGTTGTATGCGTGCTTGCCACAGCGGCGGCAAGGGATGTGAGTCTTCTTGCTGCCCATCTTACCCATCGCGGGTGTGCCCTTTCCCATGAATCCAACCCCTTATGGTGAAATGTAGATGACGTTGTCCCCGCGGACGATGGTGACCGGGAGCTTCCTCACGACCTCGTTGTTGATGAGTTCTTCAGCATTCTTGAGGACGACGTTCATATGCGGGTCGTACCCGTCTAGCACTCCTCGGTACTCCCGGTTGCCCTTGAGCTCCACGATGACCTGGCTATTGATCGCCTGGTTCAGTACCGCGAGAGGCTTTAGCATGTCCTGAATCACCAATCTGCGGGATAAATGCCTCAGTATTAAAGGCTTTTGTTCTCTGGATGCGCCTGACATCAAATGAATGCGCCGATCGTCGGTGCATCCAGGCGGTCCATGTCGTAGTAGATGATGCCCTCACGCACGCCATCGTATCTCAGCACTTCTCCTGCGACATGAGCGAGGAGCGAGCTCCTCCAAAGCAGGTCGACCGCGGCGGTGGCGATCGAGCCGTAGTAGACGTTGGGCAGGTGGTCCTCGTACCCTAGGTCGTCGAGGAGGTAGTAGGCGTGGCCGAGCATACTGTCCCTGCGATTCAGTATGCGCAGGTAGTCCAGGAAGAACTTCTTTCCCTCTCCCTCCGGCCTGAGAAGAGGCACTTTGAGGGGATCGATCCCTTGCGCTCTCTGCAGATCGCCTTCCTCCCCCATCACGTACAGGTCGAGCTCCCCATCCTGGCTCATGAAGATGTTCCATCCCCCTTGGGGATCGCAGTATACCGGCGAGGAGAAGGGGTCTTTGGAGTTGAGCGATTCCAGCGAGGTCTCCATGGCCGCCTGTCGCAATTCTTCCCAGCTATTCTCATCCCCCTGGAACGCAGCCGGAAGGGCCATCTCCTCATCCTCCACGGACATCTCCAGCATCCGACCCAGATAGAACGGATCGGCCAAATGCTCCATCTTCGCCTCCAGATCGGCCCTCAGTCGCTGCGGCTCTAGCTCCAGTTCGGCATCCTGGCAATTATTCCGGAACTGTTCGTAGATCTCACTGGAATCCTGCAGGCCGCGAGCGACGGTCGAGCGGTTCTCCTCCACCAGCCGCAGGCCTAAAAGGGTGGCATCCTCCCCTCGCTCCATCCAGACCCCCCGGCAAGAGAGGTCCAGTTCGACCTGTACCCTCTCCCCCAGGTAGACGTGGAACGGGAACTGCCGACAGTAGTGTGGGCGGTTGGGATAGACCGAGCATCTCCCTCCCTCCAAGAAAGTGCATGGACCTCCCCCTTTCTTCAGTGCCAGGGCGGTGTGCTTGTGCGGGGTCCGCCGGACCACCAATCTCTCAGGGAAGTGGTTCTTGAAGAAGGGGACTTCTGACGAGAGCAGTTCAGGTTGGCATAGGCAACATAGCTGGCACTGATCGACACAAACGAACTTCCTTCCCTGCAGTTCGGAAAGGTCAAGGGGTAGCTCGCGGTCTTGCAACAACCACATCCCTGCCTGTACGCTCGCCCACTATGGAGCAGTCCTCGGTGAGCAGCATGCCCCTCAAAAAGGTTGCCTTGGGGAATATCGCCTCCATCCCTTCGTAGGGGGTCCAGGCGCACTTGCTGTGCAGCCTGCGCTTGCTGATCTGACATACGTTTCGGGGATCGAACACCACCAGGTCGGCGTCGCGGCCCTCCTCGATCCTCCCCTTGTTCAGCCCAAATACTTCAGCCGGCCGCTCGCAGGCCGCGCGGACGAGAGCGCTCAATGGCAGAGTGTCCCTTTTCACGGACAACATCATCAATGGCAATGAGGTCTCCACCCCTGGCACCCCGGAAGGGGCGATGTCGAACTCCTGCTCCTTGTCCTCGATGGTGTGCGGTGCATGGTCGGAGGCCAGCATGTCCACCTGTCCTTGAGCGAAGGCCGCCAGAAGGGCTTTCTTCTCCTGCTTCGCCCGCAGGGGCGGATTGACCTTCAGATAGGCGTTCCGGCCACTGGAGGTGTCCAGGAGCATGTGATGGGTGGTGACCTCGCAGGTGAACCCCGCTGCCTTGGCCGCATCCAGACCGGCCTTCGATGTCACATGACATATGTTCACCTTGGCGCCCTTGGCCAGTTTGGAAAGGCGCTCGATGGCCGACACCTCCGCTTGGATCGGCCGGCGCTCATCGTGGTCCTTGAGGCTCCTCTCCTCCTTCTTCTCGATGAGGTGCTGGTCCTCGGCGTGCACGCTCACGACCTTGCCTAGCTTCATGGCCGTTTCCAGCACGCGAGCGATGTCCCGGTCCTCCGCCAGCAGGATATCCCCAGTGGTAGAGGACATGAATACCTTGAACCCCACCACCTCCAACCCTATGCGGAGCAGGTTGGAGGATCCGGTGCATCCTCCGAACAGGCCGTAGTCCACCCAAGCCTTGTGCCTGGCGATCGATTTCTTTTCCAGCAGGTCCTCCCTTTGAACCGTGGGCGGCGAGGTGTTCGGCATGTCGAAAATGCAGGTCACCCCTCCGCAAGCGGCGGACGCGGTACCGGTGGAGAAGTCCTCCTTCTTGGTCAGGCCCGGATCGCGCATATGCGTGTGCACATCGATCGCTCCTGGAAGGATGATCATGTCGTTGTAGTCGATGCGCTTGTCCCCGCCCCGAATGAACTTCTTCACCTTGACGATCTTGCCATCGTCGATGCCGATGCTCAATGGTTCCAGCTTGCCCTTGTAGTATGCTCGGCCCTCAATGACCAGGTCCATCGTATCACTTGAGCTCCTTGCGCATTGTCTTGCCCCGAGGGACTTCCTCAGTGAATATCTCCGCCTGGAAACCATAGACCTTGGAGCGCTTGTCCAGCCAACAGTCCGGGGTCAGGCCGGCCTTGACGCAGGTCTGGGCCAGGAAGGTCTCTGCGTCCCAGCCCCATTCCGAGGCCACCTGAGGCAGGAGCAGGCCACGGAAGTAGCCCATCTCCACGATGAGCCCGTCCCGTCCCACCTGCACCTTCGACGGAAGCTCCTTCCTGCTCTCCACCTTTATCTCCTCCGGTACGGTAAGGATGCTCACCTCTACTATGATATGCTCGAGCTCCTCTCTCCTCAGGTAAGGGAAACGGGGATCGTGGCAAGCACCTTGGGCCGCCTTGATCAATGCCTTCCCGAGCGAGAACACGGGTTCAGGATATCCAATACAGCCGCGAAGGTCCATCTGAGGATGGGTGTGGATAGTGACGAACACCCCCCGCTTCTGGCGGAAACTATCCGGGGCATCCAACCGCCCAGGTTCCTCATCGCTCGCCTCCGCTTCGATCGTCTTCCGCGCGATCCCGACCGCCGTCTCGCCCTCGCTATCGTTCATTGGGACCAACTTCGTCCAGCTATAGACCAGATTGCGGCCCGCCGGACGAGCTAGGCCGCCATCGACGCAGTGAAGTAGATTCGGGGAGGACAGTTTTAAAGGTTCGGATAGAACGTGCGCCAGCCCCAGGCCGTGCTTCACCTTGTGCATCTTGGGTGCTCTAGCAATCCCCGGGAGCCCCTTCGCAACTGAATCGCCCTCAAGAGCTGTGTAATGGTAGAATATTCCCCGGTACTGTAATTTATCCTTTGCCCCTCGGATGCGGTTTTCGGTTCTGATGCCCCATATCTCTCTTTGGACAATGATGCCAGTATCCCGTTAAGACAGAAAAGACTTAAGCCAGGGCGTCGCTAGTGACAACCATGAGAGAGAAGGCCAAGGACATCTACGTTGAGGAGGTCATGACCAAGGCCCCCAAGACCGGGAGGCCGGAGATGAGCGCTCAGGCCGCCGCCAAGCTGATGCGGGAGGAGAAGGTGGGCAGCCTGGTTATCATCGAGGACGGCTCCGCCGTCGGCATCCTGACGGAGAAGGACCTCATGGAGAAGATCGTGGCCGAGGGCAAGGGCCCAGCCAAGGTCAAGGTGCAGAACGTGATGTCCAGCCCTGTGGTCACCGTCGGACCGAAGGAGAGCGTGGCCGCCGCCGCTAAGAAGATGTCCAGCATGAAACTGCGTCGTCTGCCGGTGGTGGAGCGAGGGCGGCTGATCGGCATTCTCACGGAGAACGATATTCTAAGACTCTCTCCCGCGCTCATCGAGCTCACCCGGGAATACGCCCGCCTGGGAGCCTGCGGTCCGATCGGGGGCGCGCCCTCCTTCAAACCAGGATATTGCGAAAACTGCGGTGCCTACTCGGAAGAGCTCATGCTCCAGGACGGCGAGATGCTCTGCCGCGACTGTCGTGAGCAGAGGTGAGCGGTGGAAGATAGCTAAGGCTTCAAATAGCCACTAGTAAGAGCTATGGAAATCACTCAACTTTGATCTTCTTCAGACCGCCCGAAGAGCCCTTGGACCCTCCTTCCTCATAACCCTCTAGCTTGGCGTCTATGAGAGCGCGCACCATGAGCAGTATCTCCTTCTTGGCCGCTATGGCGTGCTCCTTGGCCTCCTCAGGCATCTTGCTCTTGGGGATCAGGGTGTCAAGGGCTATGGCCAGTTCGGTGCCCGCCTTGAACAGGTGCATTTGCGTATCCTTGGAGAGCATATGGTCCATCGAGCCCATGCTAGTTCTCCTCCTCCCCATCGGGGAGTCCTCCTCTGGCTTTTTTCTTTCTCCGGACTTTCTCTTTGCCGCCATGATTCTCGCCCCCTTCGAACCTGATCAGCAGGCGACCATCCTTGAACTCCGCTTTGGTGGCCTCTTTCTTGCCCAGGGTATATGGCAAGGTCACCGAGCGCTTGTACCAGCCTACCTGCACTATTAATGTATCGTTCGTCTTATATAATTCTACCTGCTCCTTTTGGCTGAATGGTAGTTTGATGGACAGCGTGTCCACGCCGTCGTCCTCGTAGATCGCCATGGCCTTTTCGGTGGAGTACACGACCGTCGGGTCAGTGTCCCCGAACAGCATGTCCGCCAGCTTCTCCAGGCTCGCCCGTCCCACCAGCTCCGTGTTGAACTGGGTGGCCTTCAGCATCTTCAAGGGGCTGAAGCTCTCCTCGATGACCTTCATGTAGAACTTCTGCTCCTCCAGCTTCTCTTTGAAATAGCCCCCCGTATCTTCCTCTGGAAGCAATCGATTGATGATCAACGCCTCCACGGTCAGATTGTAGAGGCTAAGGTAAGTGAACGCACGCTTGGTCTCGTTGATTACCATGCGCTCTGGATTCACCACTAGACGCACGCTGGTGATCTTCGGATCATCGAGGATGTTCTTCACCATCTTCAGTCGCTGGCGTATCTCATCGATGTCATTGAAAAGGTCATCGGAGGGCAAGGGGGCGCTCATCACCCTGCCCACCGTGGCCCGGGCCAGCTTGATTGTGTTCTTGAGCACTCGGTACATCTTGTCGAAGTACCAGTCGGATATGTCCGGGAAGGACAGCAGGCGCAGCGTCTCGCCCGTCGGGGCCGTGTCGAGGATGACCACGTCGTACTGCTTCGTCTGGTGATACTCCCATATGTAGAACAGGGCGGAGAGCAGTTCCATGCCCGGCCAGACCGCCATCTCTTTGGCTGTAACGCCTTCTATGCCCTGGGAGGAAAGGAAATCGGCTAGGTACTTGTCGATCTCCTTCCATCGGTGCTCCATTTCGTACAAGACATCGACCTCGAGCGCATCCAGGTTGGGCGCGATGTTCTTCGGTTGACCGGTCAGGGCGATCTCCAGGGAGTCTGCCAGCGAGTGAGCCTGGTCCGTGCTGATGGCGATGGTACGATAGCCGAGCTCGGCGGCCCGGAGAGCGGTGGCAGCGGCAACAGAGGTCTTTCCCACTCCGCCCTTACCAGTGTAGATGATCACGCGGATGATAGCACCAACCCGTGATGACGGGCGAGCCCCTACAAATAGGATGCGGGTTGAGTTCGAGCCCGTTCAGAACCGATCATCAAGCTAGTGGCTGAGAAACGAAGAGGGTAGGTGCCGGGGACGGGGTTCGAACCCGTGACCTTCGGATTTCCCTGGATGGGGTCTGGTCGACGAATCCCTATGAGTCCGACGCTCCACCAGGCTGAGCCACCCCGGCGCCGTGAGTCTCACTGCTCGCCGGTTTCCTCTTTCTCCTCTTCCAGTTCTTCTTCCTCGGAGACCTCTTCCTCGGTCTTGGCGATCTCCTCGGTCTCCTCTGGCTGCGGGACCTTCGGCACGGCTCCCTCGCCCTCGATGGGTTTGGGCTCCTCGGCCGGAACCTCGATGATGCTCTGGTCCTGCGCCGACCGGCTGCCCATCTCCAGCACCTCGGTCTTGCGGATCTCCACGCGCTTGATGGGGACGATGACCTTGGACACGGTGGACAGCCTCTTGGCCAGATCTCCGGAGATGACGGCCTTCACGAGTTCGGAGATGGTCATGTCCGCTCCGATCTTCTGCATCTCGTTGGTCATGAGGTTGCGCACGGCCGTCTCCTGCGACGCCTGGATGCGCTTGTCCGTGATGCTCATGGGTTTGATCCGGACCTTGTAGCCGTCCTTGGTGACGACGTCGATGACATGGTCGGTCTTGGTCTTCTTGCGCCTGGTGAGGCGGCGGATGTAGTCGCTGGTGAGGTCCTGGCCGACGAAGATGGTGTGGGCCTCGAACCCGCGAACGTCATCGACCTTGAACTTCAGCTTGACGTGCATCTTGGAGAAATCGCCCGTCAGGTCGTGGACCGTGACCTCGGTCATCCTTCCGATGAGGCTGGCGGCATCCGCGCTAGGTGTCTCTCCCAGGAGGGCCTGGTTGAACATCATCGGGGCGTGGATCTTGTACCACTCTTTTGCCTTCCACCTGTCCTTGACCTTGCGCGCCGTGGTCTTGGGCGCCGCCTTCTTCTTCTCAGCCAAATGAATTGCCTCCGTGTCTCAGGCACATTCGGAAACTCATCTACCTATTAAAGCTTTATCTGAGCAGGCCCGGGCCATTGTTCCTGCAATTCCCCACTTGCCAGATTCCCAGGCGCTCGCGTCGATGATTCCCGCCTCTTGACGACCGATGATGATTCTGAGATACTAGAAGGTATGTGCGAGAACCATGATGTTCCAGGCTACCCTGGCTCTGCGGACCGAGCATGTGGTCAGGACCAAGTGAAGCGCTGCATCTGCTTGACGCCCAATGCCCGATGATATCATCGGTCAAGTAAAGGAAACAACGCGAAATGAGATTGGGTCGAAGCAGAATTGGCGAGGGGGAAAGAGACAGTGGGCTACTTCCTGTGTCCTTTCAGCACCCTTTCCAAGGACCGACGGGATACTGGATTCAGTTCGCACTCCTGCTGCTTCAGGCGCTCCTCCAACTCCTCCACCGATCGCAGGGATTCAAGGAATGCGACGACATAGGAGGATGTGCCTTCGACCTGCAGCGCGGCGAACCGGTCGTTGAGCTTCAGCTCCCTCCGCTCGTGTTTCGCCTGGATATTGAGAAAAGGGCGCAGCTCCTCCGGTGTCTCCGCTACCGCGTACACGCCGACGAGCTGCGCTTTGTACAAGTCCAGTCCTCAGAGGTTGAACTTGACCTCGTGCGCTTCCAGGCCCAGCGATTCCCTCGGCATCCCGAAGGCCATGCCATAGAGCTGGGACAGGTGGATGACCGGAATGTCGAAGCCGGGCAGGTCTTTCTGTGATCTATCGTACTGCAAGTGGCAGAACGGGCACACATCGATGATCATCTGGCCGCCGACCTTCTTGATATTCTCCAGTTTCTCTTCGGTCATCTTGAGCGCGGTGGCGGAGTTGCGGGAGCGCACGCCGCCTCCAGCGCCGCAGCACATGATCTTGTCCTTGTAGTTGATGCTCTTGGCGCCCGTGGCCTCGACGAGGTCATCCAAGATGTGTGGCCTCTCTGAGTCATCCAGGTGCTTGACCCTCGAGGGTTTGATGAAGTGGCAGCCGTAGTGGACGGCCACGTTATAGTTCAAGGGGTTCTTCACCTGGGCTTTGATCTTCTCAATGCCGATGTCCTTGTATAAGACCTCGGCGAAGTGCCGGACCTTCGCGGTGCCGTTGTACTTCATGCCCACCTTGGCCAGGATCTCGTTGACCTCCTTGAGCTTCTCCGGGTGGTGCTGCACCACGTAGTTCGCCTCGAAGAGCGATCCGTAGCAGCCGTTGCAGATGGTCATGATGTCCGCGCCCTTCTTCTCGGCCAGGACGAGGTTTCTTGCCGCGAGCGCCAACCAGGTCGCCTGGTCGAATGAGCGAATGACGCCTGGAGCGGGGCAGCAGCCTGCGCCGTCTAGTTCCACCAGCTCGACGTCCAGAGCCTTGAAGACGTCGCGGGTGGCCTTCTCGATGCCCGGGTACCTATACGGTGCGACGCACCCCAGGAACAACGCGAATTTGGCGGACATCACTTCTTCCCTCCCTTCATGATCTTGTCAAAGCCAGTGGTCTCCATCACCTTGCGGAACTCCTCCATGGCCTTCTTGTCCGCCACGGTGGTCGGGGGCTCGGCTGGCAATCCCATCTTCACCCTCATCTTCTTCATGTCGTCCGGGAAAGGCACGGTGGAGCCGATCTTCATCATGGTCTCGCCGATCTTCTTGTGCTGCTCGGACATGAATCCCTCGCGCACGGCTATGTTCCTCAAAATGAACATGAGGTCGGTGATCTCCACCTCACGCGGACAGCGCTCCACGCACTGGTAGCAGGTGGTGCACATCCACAGCTCCTCAGTGGGCAGTATCTCATCCTTCAGGCCCAGCTGGGCCCTCCTGATCAACTGCCTGGTCCTGAACGCCGTCAGCCTTCCGGACGGGCAGGAAGCAGTACAGGTCCCGCACTGGTAGCAGGCCATCAAGGTCTCGCCACCAGGCCAACCTTTCTGAATCATCTTCGCGAACTCGGGATTGGGCTCCACGATCTTGGCCATAGGTCTACACCTGAGCCTTGAAAGGCAGGGGCGTTATTTAAATGTGTAACACGAGACCACCGTAGTATTACCTAAAATAGTAATACTATCATCCCAGCCGCTCTTTTCTCAGCTCTCGAAGGAGCCATTCGACCTCGGGGGATGTTCTCCCGAACAACGCCAGTATCCTGTGCTTGAGGAGCACCGGATCGGTGGCGCTGGTGAGCTTGAGCCCCTTTCTCAGGGCCAAGCTCTCGTTGATGAAGAAGCTCCGGTTCCCGCGCATGAGGGAGCCGATCGAGCGTGCTGTTCCCTCCACGGAGTATTTGAAACCAATGGAGTCAAGATGCCGGAATCCGATCCGCTGGGCACCATATCTGAAACGGACGAAGGCGGGGCCGCGGTCCACGTGCAGCAAGCGGTCCTCGGCCACCTCCTCGAACTGCACATCCTCCATCTCGTAGGCGGCCAATGGGTCGTCGAGAAGGACGACATCCATCATTCCTGCCCTATAGTCCTTAAGGTTGCGCCCGTCGTCGGAGATAATGAGATCATAGTTCGCCTCGTTGTCAAGGCGGGAGAGGACGTTCAACAGCAGTTCCTCCGTGACCATCGTTCCGCCCACGACCACCGACCCGCCCGTTCTCATGCGTTCCAGAAGGGCCGAATATTCACGCGCCAGCAGCAGGCCGTCCTGATTCAGCTTCGTGCCCGAGGACGAAGTGGTCAGCAGCTTGGTGCGGCACTTGGCCTCGATCTGCGCCAGGTAGCGATGAACCACCGGAACCGCCAGATGGAGTCTCTCCGCCGCCTTGCGCTGGCTGCCCTCCTTGTAAACGGCGAAGAGCACCTCAAGCTGATGAGGGGTCAGGGCAACCCCATTTACCCTTAATGATACAACCGGTTCCACATCCACGGAGACGAATCTGTTCTTGTCCTATTTTATGCATGCTTCTTGAAGCCTTTCCTCTTCTCCGATCCGAAGTAGCGGTTCAACCGATTCCAGTAGTGCTCGTGCCAGCCCTGGTCGTAATCATCCGCTTGCTCTTCCGGCACCTGCGAATGCATCATCACCAGTTCCGTGCCTTCCGGGTTGGCTTTGAGGCCTATCTCCAGCCTGGAAGACGGATAGCCCTCGGGCCACTCGGAGGTGGACCATTCCTGCACAATCCTCTTCCCCCGCTCCAATTCAATGTTCTTGGCGGTGATGTACCCGCCTCAGGCGATGAACTCGCCGCCCACCTCGGAGCTTCCGCTCGCCTCGTCCCCAGTGAACGCGGCATGCTTCTTCGGGTCCATGAGAGCATCGTACACCTCCCCCGGGTTGCGTTGATGATCACTTTCTGCCTGATCGTCCTGGTCTTGCGTGACATTCAAGGGTGTACTTTGGACGTTCCAGTATTTCATGGATACCTTGACCCCCCATTTATTGCATCGTAGGCTCCCAAGACAAGGCGTTTGAAGTTCTTCCGCTTCCTGAAACGATGGGATTTGAGAAGAATGACCCTCATCCAGAATCGTCCCTTACGGTCCATCGCCTCAAAAGGCTTTTATTCCCTGCCTTCTTCCTCCTGCCGATATGACAGAGAAGCGCGACCACCTGGTCATCGGTATCGGCAGCCCGGTCATCAGCGACGACGCCATCGGCATCCGCGTGGCCGAGGCGATAATGTCGATGAACCTGCCCAACGTCGACGTGGAAGAGGCGAGCATCAGCGGCTTGGACCTGATCGAGGTCATGCTCGACTACAAGCGCGTGGTGGTTGTGGATGCTATAGTCACCAGGGAGAACGAGCCTGGTACGGTGATGGTTCTCACTCCCGATGACATCTCTTCGACGGTCCACGGGGTCAACCCCCACGAAACCAATATCGCCACCGCCCTGGAGCTAGGAAGAACGCTCGAACCGCAGCGCTTCCCCAAGGAGATCTTCTTCGTGGCCATCGAGGCGCTGAACACCTACGACATCAGCGAGGAGATGACGCCGCCCGTCAAGGCGGCCCTTCCCGTGGCGGTCAAGAAGGTCCTGGAACTCCTGGAGTGATGGCTTAGAAGTCAAGCGTCTGCAAGCGCTCCACGATGCCTTTCCCTTCTTTCCCGTTGCCGTGCAGGACCAGTCCCATGTTCTTCCGCTGCAGCAATTCCCCGGCGGACCTGGCTAGGTCCTCTTCCTTCACCGCTTCGACCCGCTTGAGCACCTGCTCCACCGTAAGCGGCTTGCCCACCTGCAGGTAGGCCTCCCCTAGGAAGAACATGCGGTGCTCGGGGGAGGACTCCAAGCGCCGCACGATCATGCCCTTGGTCCAGCGCTTGGCCCGCTCCAGTTCACCTTTCTCCAGTCCATCTTCCTTGAGAGCCCTCAGCTCGGAGGCGATGACCCGCATGACCTTCTCTGTGTTCTCAGAAGAGGTGGAGAAGAAGAAACCGGTCGCGCCCACGTCGGTGTGGGCGTAGGTCATCGAGTATATGGAATAGACGAGGCCGTTCTCCTCTCGCACTTTCTGGTAGAGTCTGGAGGAGGTGCCGGCCCCCAGCACCCCGCCGACCAGGCTGTTGACGTAGCGGTCCGCGTGCGAGGCGTTGACCCCGGGAAAGGCCATGGCCACGTACACCTGGTCCCCTTCGCGCGGAAAGAGCTCGATGCCTGGGCGGAAGACAGGCGTGATGCGTTCTTTCCTCGGTCTGGCTCTCGGAAGCTCGTCGAAACGCTGGGTAGTCCATTCCACCACCTGCTCCACCTCCACCTGACCGGTCGCCACCACCACCATGTTCGGAGGACGATAGTTGCCCTCGAAGAAGACCTTGACCTTGGCCCGGTCCAACGTGTTGACACATTTGACGTAGCCAGCCTCCGGGTCGGCCATGGGATTGCCTTTCCAGACCGCCTTCATCAATAGATCGTGGCTGTAGGTGTCCGGATCGTCCTCGGACATCCGGATCTCCTGCGTCACCACCTTTTTCTCCGTCTCAATATCCTTGGCATCGATTGACGGCTCGCAGATGATCTCAGCCAACATCTCCTGAGCCACGGGGAAGGTCTCTTCCAGGGTGGAGACGTAGTAGGAGGTGATCTCCTTGGTGGTGTAGCCGTTCATCTCACCCCCCGCCGCCTCGATCTCTTGCGACATCTGCCTTGAAGATCGC
The DNA here is from genome assembly GCA_026394375.1 of Methanomassiliicoccales archaeon. Classification (NCBI taxonomy): domain Archaea; kingdom Methanobacteriati; phylum Thermoplasmatota; class Thermoplasmata; order Methanomassiliicoccales; species Methanomassiliicoccales archaeon. The sequence goes on along the minus strand of JAPKYJ010000022.1, from coordinate 102,141 downwards.
TTAGCCGTGCCCTTGAAAAGGAGATGCTCGAGAAGGTGGGCTATGCCGTGCTGCCTCTCCGGCTCGTCCCTCGATCCCACGGCCACGTCCACGGCCACCGCCGACGCCTTGGACCAGGGGAGCACATCCACCAGGACCGGGATCCCTCCAGGGGTCGTCTCCACCCGCATCTCCTCCACCCTCTTCGTCGTGTCCCTTCCTCGGGCGTAGTTACACAAGGTGCGCGATTTGAAGCTATGGGTTTGCCTGCCCAGGCTGAAGAAGAACCCATCCAGGAGGCTCCGGGAAGGGTATTTGTATCTCTGACGCTCAATGGTCCACGGAGGCGAGAGTATGGAGAACGGAATGCTGCTGCATGAGTACAAGAAGATCAGCTTTCGGAGGCCGATGGTCATCGTGGGATTCCCGAGCGTGGGGCTGGTGAGCTCCATAGCCGCGAACTTCGTGGTGAGGAGCATGAAGTTGGAGAGGATCGCCACCATCCTCTCACCGGATTTCCCACCCTATGCCATAGTGCACGAGGGCGTGGCTTTGCCCCCGGTACGCATCTATGCCGGGCAGAGACAATGTGACGACCGGGGGGAGGAATGCGAGGAGCTCATCGTCGTCACCTCGGAGTTCATGCCTGCGCCCAACCTCATCCTGCCCCTGGTCGGGACCATACTGGACTGGTGCAAGAGCAATGAGGCGAACACCATCGTGGTCTTGGAAGGCAGGAACGTGGGGGACGCTCCGGAGAAGCATGAGATCGCGGCCGTGGCCACAGGAGAGAAATGCCGCAAGATGCTGGAAACCTATGGGCTGAAAGAATTCAAAGAGGGAATGGTGAGCGGTCTGTCCGGCGTCCTGCTTTACGAAGGGGAGAGGGCCGGCATGGACGTCATCTGCTTGCTCGGGCCGGCCCGATTGGACTATCCGGATGCTCGCGGCGCAGCTCGGCTGATCGAGCACGTGGCGAAGATGTTGCCCGAGCTGAAGCTCGATCCGGAGCCGTTGTTCAAGGAGGCAGAAGGCATCGAGAAGGAGATGAAGGCGGCCATGGAGAGCATGCGGCAGCAGGCCCGTCGGCCGGACGAATCGGTGCTCTATGGCTAAGTGCCATATGGAACACCAGCCAAGCGTTAAATAGCGCACACAGGGATACTTCGAACCAGCATGGAGCGGAAGCGTTACATCAGGAAGGTCTGCCTGCTCGGGGACGGCGGAGTGGGAAAGACCAGCCTGGTGCATAGGTTCGTGGAGGACGTCTTCAACGACAAATACATCGTCTCCTTCGGCACCAAGGTGTCGAAGAAGGTGCTGGTTTTCGAGGACGTCGAACTGACCCTGATGATCTGGGACGTGCTCGGCCAGAAGGGAGATGACTCGCTGCACGCCGCCTACTACAAAGGAGCGAACGGCGCCCTGCTGGTGGGGGACATGACCCGACCAGAGACGATGGAGCATCTAAAGGGATGGAGGGACGATTTCCTCAAAGTGGAGAAGGACGCCCGACTGGTCTTGGCCGGCAACAAGGCCGACCTGGAGGCCAGACTGACCGAGGATGAACTGGGTTCTCTGGCACAGGAACTGGGAGCGGACCTGGTCCGCACCAGCGCTTTGACGGGCGAGGGCGTGCAGGAGACTTTCGATAGATTGGGAAGGAAGCTCATGGGAGGTGCCTGAGGTGCCGACGTACAACCCGTTCTTCGTCATGCCCGGGTCAGCGTTGCTGGACCTGAGGGAGGAACTGGAGCTCATCGAGGACAAGGAGGCCGCCCAGACCCTGGCCCGCTATGGCTACCGGGCGGGAGTGGGGCTGATCAAGGCCTTGGGCGTGGAGACGAGGTCCACGGATGAGCTCAAGGACATGCTCCCCCAAATATGGTCGGAGACCGGGTTGAGCAGGATGAGGGTGGAGAGCGCCTCGGAGGACGAGATCAGGATCGCCTTCGAGGAATCGATAGAGGCGACGAAGGGAAGGAAGTGCGATTTCACCCGCGGCTATCTGTCCGGAGTGGTATCCACGCTGCTCAGGAGAAGATTCTCTTCCACCGAGAGCGAATGCATCGCCCAAGGAAAGGAGAGATGTGTGCATGTCCTGCTTCCGGTGGAGGAGGGGACGCAAGCGGCCGAGAAGCCTGTGCGAACCCCTTCGAAGTTCGAACTGGAGCGAGGGTATTCCTATCTGATCGAGTCCGAGGACCCCTACGCCGGCTTCGATGTCTTTGTGGACCTGGTCTCTCACGGAGCCACGGGAATGAGCATCGTGCGCGAATATCCAGAGAAGCTCAAGAAGCGCTTCGACCTCGGCCCCCCCTACATCTGGCTGTCCTACGAACGCGACATCAAGTACGCCCGGGAGCCGACGAACGTCCCGCTCATCTACTCGGAGGTGAAGAGCTTCCTCGATGAGGCGGAGGGGGGTGTGGTCCTGATCTCCGGACTGGAGTACCTCGTCAGCCAGAACACGTTCATCAAGGTGCTCAAATTCCTGCAGCTACTGAACGAGAATGTGGCCGTTAAGGATGCGGTGCTGCTATTGCCCCTCAGTCCCCAGGCGTTGAACACACACGAGGTCAAGATGCTAGAACGGGAGATGCGCATCTTCCGGTCGGACGGCGAAAAATAGTCCACCCTAGGGATAGACTTAAATTTCGCAATGGATTTACTTGGCCACTATGAACCTAGTCCCCAAGAAGTTCTTCATCACTTCTGGTTGCGCCGTGAGCAAGATCTCTGACCTCAACGCGTTCGATGAGGCTTTGAAGTGCGCAAGGATCGGAGAGCAGAACCTGGTCTCGGTTTCATCCGTGCTGCCCATCGGTGCCAAGCAGGTACCGGCCCGGGAAATGCCCATGGGCACGGTCACCTTCTGTGTACTGGCCCAGATGCGAGGGGGCGAAGGTGAGATGATCTCCGCCGGCATCGCCTACGCCTTCTGCAAGGACGGCAAAGGAGGATACGTCGCGGAAGGACATATGCACGGCACGAAGAAAGCCCTCAAGGAAGTCCTGGAGTGGAAGATGAGCGAGATGGCCAAGCTGCGCGGCATCGAGCTGCGCACCATCCACTATGCCATCGAGGAATTGTCCGTCCCCATGGACCATTACGGTGCTTGCATAGGCGCCTGCGTCTTCGTCGAGTATTGATGTTCGGCGTGGTGGTCTGCCCCAAGTGCCAGCGGGCTCGGGGCGTGAGACTGGGTTCGGCCCGAGCGAAGTGCGTGCACTGTGGTCATTCCATCGACCTCTCCAAGGCGAGGGTTTTCTACCGCACGGACTCCGAGCAGGAGCTGGCCGCCGCGGTCAAGAAGATGATGGAGAAGCTCGCCCAAGGCGTGGAAGGCATGCAGACGGAGAAGAAGAGGCGCCGCTCCCCCCCTCCGAAGGAGGATAGGGTGCATTTGGTCGAGGAGGAGCTGAGGGCCATCGCTCAGGAGCTGACCGAGAAGCAAGGCCTCTTCACACCGGAACAGTTCATGAGGCGCGTCGGTCTGAAGAGCGCGGAGGACGCGCAGGACCTCCTGGAGACGATGCTCTCCGAAGGAGTGATCCTGGAACCTAGGCCGGAACGGTATCGGACCGCCTGATCTCGGCCATGGCCATATTCTGGAACGGGTTCAGGTCGACGAGCCGTATGAACTCCGAGGAGTCGTGGTGCATCAGGCTCACGTAGCTCTCGCTGTAGATCGGCCCATCACCGATAGAATAGGTGCCCGGCTCGTATGAACAGTAGAAGGAGAAATAGTAGTCGCGCAGGTGCTCCCCGTTACCGTCGTCCGTGTAGTCCACGTACCGATTGGGGGACCATATCAAGAACTCCCTGTTCACGGTGTCGATGGTGACATATTCCCCGCTGCCGCCTTTGAGCGGGATGTATGTCTGGACCCAGCCATGCCCGCCCCATTTGTTGCCGGAACTGCTGTATAGAGCCCCCAGCTGCACCCAGGCCGGGATTCCGGATGCCCTGGCAAGGGCGCAGAAAAGCATGGCCTGGTCGTCGCAATCGCCCACCTTGCTCGCCAGGGTGTCGACGCTGCTCTGGGAATCGCGGTCCGCCGAGCCTTGCGGGTAGCGGATGTTGCCTATGACCCATCGATAGATCGATTCCAGGGCGTGGTGCACGTTCTGCTCCCCCTGGACTAGGTCCTGTGCCTGGGTCTGGATGCCTGGATCGTTCACCACGATCATCCATTCGTCTCCCGAGTACCTAGACACCAGCGGGGCAGGTATGTCAGAGATGTTGAGCGATTCCGTGCTGGCACATGACCAGACCTTGGCCTCCACCCGAAGATCGAAGGTGACCCTGACGGTGGATCTCTGCGAGCCTTGAAGGACGTCATGCTCCCAAACGGCCCATTCCATTCCTGCCTTTGACAAGAAGGTGGGAGCGGGATCATAGACCACATTCGAAACGAACTGCACTTGCCCGGTCCGGTTGACATCGGACAGGACCGGCACGTCGATGGTGAAGTTGTTCACCGTACCTCCATTCGCATCCACGATCAGGTCCCTCTGCACCCGGTACTCACTGTAGGTGGGAATGCGTTTCTGGAAGAACATTGCCAGCAGGTTCTGCATCACAGGGATCAGCAAGATGGCCACTACGACCAGGATGGCCACCGCCGCCACGATCGCGATCTTCCCCCGTTTGTTCATCTGACCGCCAACACTGGCCAAGCTAGGCCTTGTTCAGCTTTCTTGCTTTCTTCTGATATCGCGCCACTTCGTTCGCCACCATGTCCGGGATGAGCCGATCGTGCACGTACCAGTAGTAGTAGGCAACGATACCCGTGGCAGCGGCGAGGAAGAGGTAGTTGAGGCCTGTGCCTATCCAGAAGTACCCGATCATGACCAGGTTGAAAGCGATGTGGACCATGGTAGCCTGAGAGAAGTAGCCGAAGGGCAGACCTCGGGCCACCCCGGCACCGATGGTGGCCCCGGTCGAACCGTGCAGCAGGGAGAATTGCACCGCTATGAGGATGAGGATGAGATAGTCCAACGCATTGAGCTTGCCCACTTGGTTGCTCAAGACGAAGAATACGTTCCCAAAAGCCAACGTGCCTCCCATTCCGAGCCCTAGGGTGAGGCCGTAGAACTGCGTGTCCAGTTTTTTCTGGAATGACTTGTAGTTCAAGATGACCAGCTTGACGAGCTCTTCGATGACTGCGAAGAGCAAAGCGACCAGCACGAAGGAGAGGTCGAACATCATCTCCACGAAGAAGAGCACGGCACCTAGCACCAGCCCTACCGCCAGGATGAAGAAGACCCGGCGGTCATCGAAGAACGGCTTCTCCACCGCCGGATAGGTGTAGTCCTTGAGGGTCCAATACATAAGCGCCAGTGCCGGCCCCAGGCCGATGGCCCCGGCGATGAGCATGTCGAAGTTCATTTCTCGCCCCTCTCAGCGCGTTTCCCTACTTAATCCTGCTCTTTTGCGCGATGCCCCTTGGATCAGGTGACCAGCTTGTCGTAATAGTGGGCGACGACACAGGCCTCGGTGCACTTGCCGCACTGCGAGCAGAGCTCCTCATCCACCAATGGACCATCCTTCAAGGTGATGGCCCTTCGTTTGCAGTTCTTGACACAGATGCCGCACATGGTGCATAGCTCCGCCCGCAAGAAGGCCTTCACTCCCGCTTCGAAGGCATTCGCCGCCTTCTCCGGCGTCGCCCCTGTGGCCACGACCTGTCCTCCTCCGAACGCCTTGATCGTGGCCTCGTTCCCTTTGGTCAGGGCGATCTCGTACTCCTCCGAGCATCTGGTCTTGCCCACCGTCTTAAGCACCTCAGCCACCCGAAGGAAAGGCCGCCTTCGAGGCACGGCTATGACCCCTTCTATCGAGTAGCCACCAGTGATGCAAGGACTGATCCCCTTGACCATGGTCAGCTTGAGGCGGTCCGCCCGCTGCTTCGGCACCTGTAGCTTGAGGTTCTCTGCCAGCAGTCGCATCTTCGCCGGGAGCACCTTCCAGCGCCAAAAGCCGTACCTGACGAAATCATCCGAACCCCCGCTCTCCTTCGCCCAGGCCCGCAGGTGCTCGGTCCACTGCCTATGCAGATCGGGATGGATGTCCTTGGTCGTGCGCCACTCGCTCGCAAGGCATGAGGGGCAGAGGTAGCAGCCGATGCGTTCGAAATCCTGCTCGTAGAGGGGGTTGTACTCCAATCCCTTCCACCAGATGTAGGCCCAGACGTCCGCCGCTATCCAGCCTCGAATGGGATTGAGCACCACCTGGTTAGGGACGAAGGGGTTCCGCTCCACGAACTCCATGCCTGAGCGGGCGAAGGACTCGAGGGCGCGGTTCCCCTCTATCGTGATCGTGCCTTCCGCATAGGTCCGCTCGATGATATCGGTGAGGGGCGCAAGCTTGCACACCTTGCAGCACCAGCGGAAGTCCTTCGCCGGAGGTCCGAATGCCTCCACCTGCTCCCAGAAGATCGATCCTGCGTTGGCTTCCAGCAACTTGTCGCCGTGAGCCAAGGCGAACTCGTGCACGTATCGGATGGTCTCCGGGAACTCCAGCCCGGTGTTGACGAAGACGAGGGTCAGGTCCTTGACCGCTTTCTTGGCCAGCCCGTAGCAGGCCAGTGAATCCTTGCCCCCGCTGAAGGAAAGGGTCACGGGCAGCTTCTGCTGGCTGACGAAGGACTTGATGTCACTGACGCCTTTGGATTCCATGACCTTCAGATGTTCGATGTTCGCTTCGACGAAGGCCCGCGCCTTGCTCTTGCCTGCTTCCCAAGCACCCTCGGCGTTGGCGGCGCCGGCGATGTGCACCGTCTTCTCTGCCGTCCTCAGCTGCGAGGAAGAGACGCGGGCGCTCGCCGCGCATACGAGATTGCCAGTGAGCGCGATAAGGGGGTCTCCGGCGGAGAAGTCGCCGTTCGCCTCCAGCACTTGGTCACCGGCTAGATTCTTCCCTTGTAAGTGTCCTCCCAGGGGCTTGAGCTTGACGATGCCTTTCTTGGCATGCTTGAACAGCAGCAGCGCCCCGTCCTCTTTCAGATCGAGAAGGAGCTCTTGTCGTTGAACGTCGAAGCGCAGCACGGCGATGGTCCGCCCCTGAACGATGACCTCGTCCACCCGGTCCTCACCGGCGACCTTGTTCAGGAAAATTGCCACGCCGTTCAACCTCTCGCCGCAGCGGAAATGCTTCTCCACCAGCCTTCGGAGTTGATCCGCGCTTCCCGTGAGCGCCGGTCGGATGTCCCCGGGCCTGGAGACACTGAACTCACGCCCAGACGATGAGCAGATGGAACATTTTTGCCCGAGCAATAGGGTGTTGCAGTGATCGCACCAACGGTAGGTGACCTTGCCGTGCCTGGGGTCGCTGTGTGCCATGATATTTTCCGATTAGGCATGCCCCTACTTCAAGCTATGCAGATTCGCATAGTGATGACCTGGCATTGCCGATACGAAGGAGCATAGGGCTAAATAGCGAGGCCCGCCATCAGGCGAAAAAGGTAAGCGGAAAGATGTACGACGAATACGGCGCTCTGCGTGTATCATCGGGCAAAAGCAAGATCAGGTTCGGGCGAGTGGAGATCAGGCACATGGTCATCGCGGTGCTAGCTCTCACCCTGGCATTCACCGTGGTGTATCTTCAAGGCTATGGGCTCTGGGGTTCTCTCCCGGCGATTGTGGAGCTATTCGCGGTCTCGGGCATCGCTGTGGTTACTGGTTTCCTTCTGCACGAGCTGATGCACAAGTTCGTGGCGCAACGATACGGCGCCTGGGCGGAGTTTCGCATCTTCCCCTTCGGTCTGCTGATGGCCATCGTCTTCTCTTTCCTCGGTTTCGTGTTCGCTGCGCCTGGAGCGGTCTACATCCAAGGGAGGCTCACCCGCAGGCAGAACGGTCTGATCAGCCTAGCTGGTCCTGGAACCAACTTGATCATCGGAGGGAGTGCGCTGGCGGCCTGGTACCTGCTTCCAGAGTCGGGGATCGTTTCCTTTGTGCTCTATTTCGTTGGATCGGTGAACGCCATTCTAGCGCTTTTCAACCTGCTGCCAATACCACCCCTCGACGGCTCGAAGGTGCTCAGCTGGAACATCCCCATCTACATCGCCGCCCTGGCGGCGTCGGCAGTCATGTTCGCAGTGTCCTTCCGATTGATCTGATGGCCTAGGCCTGGTATCGTTCGCAGGGATAGCGCAACTTGGTGAGAATGCTCCCCTGCCACTGCATAATCTTGCCCGGGTTCAGGATGTTGTTGGGGTCCAGAGCGTGCTTGATCGCCAGCATCGTCTGCAGGGTGGATGCCCGCTCCTTCTGCATGTACGGTGCCTTGGATATGCCCACGCCATGCTCTCCCGTCACCGTGCCGCCTAGCGAAATGACCGCGTCGAACACCTGTCCCACCGCTTTCTCTCCCCTCTGCCAGTCGTCCGCCGATGTCGGATCGAGGAGCATTTTCGTATGTAGATTGCCATCGGCGGCGTGACCGTAAGTGCCGATGATGACCCCGTTCTCCTTGGCTATCCCCTGGAACGCCACCACCGCCTCCGGGATGCGAGAGATCGGCACCGCCATGTCGTCCGCCAACGAGACCGAGACGAGGCCGGTCCCGTAGCGGCTGAGCGAGGACATGATGCTCTTGCGGCCATAGGTCCACTTGGCCATCTGCTTGGGGTCGGCGGAGAGCTCCACGCTCTTGGCCCCTACCTCCCAGCATAGCTGCTGCACCATCGTCGATTCCTTCTCCACCATCTCCGGTTCCCCGTCCACCTCGATCATGCACAGCGCTTCCACGTCCGGGAAGCCCGCCTTGACGGTCTTGTTCACCGCCTTGATGCAGGTGGAGTCCATGAGCTCGATGGCCGAGGGAATGATAGGCTTGGCGATTATGCTGGAGACGCATCTACCAGCGAGCTCGAGGGTCTCGAAGGCCGCCACGATCATGGCCGCTTTCTTCGGTTTGGGAACGATGCGCAGTGTGGCCTTGGTGATGACGCCCAGCGTTCCTTCGCTTCCCACGAATAATCGTTCCAGCTGATAACCGGAGGCGTTCTTGAGCGTCCTGCCACCAACTTGGATGACCTCGCCGTCCGCCAGCACCACCTCCAATCCAAGAACGTAGTCCCGGATGGCGCCGTACTTGATGGCCCTCATGCCCGAGGCGTTCGTGGCCACCATGCCCCCCATGGTGCAGGCCTCCCCACTGCCTGGTGCCGTGGGAATGGAGAACTTGTGTGGGGCCAGAGCTTCCATCAAACGGTCATAGATTACCCCGGCCTCGCAAACGCATAGCAGATCCTCGACCCTAACCTCGAGGATGCGGTCCATCCTCGTCATGTCCAAGACCATGCCGCCTTCCAATGGCACCGCGCTGCCGCAGAGCCCTGTCCCCGCTCCCCGGGGGACGACTGGCACGCGCTCATCATTGGCGAGATGCAGAAGCTGGGATACCTGTTGCGTGGAGTCCGGTCGCACCACCACCTCGGGCGATCTGTGATGGATGGAAGAGTCGAAACCGTAGGTGTACAGGTCCGCCGATCTGGTGGAGCAATTGCTTTCACCCACGATCTCCGCTATCCGCCCGAGAACCCGCGGCTCCAATGATTCACCTTTTGGCGAATCCACTTCGCTCTATTAAATCCTGGGCAGCGGGTAGTGCATCGCGTCGCGATGTATGCGCAGGAGGACTGGACTAGAAAGCTTTTTAACTAGACGTGCTGAATAGCGGTCCGCTCAATCCGGCCGTGATATCAAATGGAAGAAAGCAGTTCCGAATCCGAAGATGGTGATAGTAGTAAACGACGGCCCGTCACGCGGGCCACTGGTTCTCATGCATGCGTGATTCGGTTCAGGGATGAGTTCTCGCACGACGCACTGCCTGGTGGAGCTACTTCCTGCGAGGGACTGGCGACCGGCCTATGAAGCGAAAGGCCGAGCGTTTCCTCAAGGAGGACGAGATCGTCTCTCTGCCAATGGACGAGTGCACGCACATCGTGAGCGAGAACCATTTCTACAAGAGCGAGGGCTACTACGCCCTGGTCAAGAACGAGGTCAATGGAGTGAACACCTTGCCTCGCAGCAGCGACGTGATCGATGCCTACGTGGTGCCGATATGCCTGGAGAAGGCGAAGCTGGAGGGTATGGACGTCTGCGACTGGGAGATCTCCTATTCCTATGCACCCGCTCCGTGCATCGTTTACGGCATGAACTACTTCTCCACACCGGATGAGTACATGGTGGCCCATGACCCTGAACAGGTCCGAAGGGCGGTCAAGCATACCACCAACAGCGGCCGTTATCCATTCTGCTACCAGCCGCTGTTGCCGGGAGAGGAACCTCTCAAGATCGCGGCGGTCTTCGGTAGACTGGCCACGGAAGGAGATGAGCAACTTGCCGCCTTGGCAAGGAGAACCTACGAGGTCTTCCGCATCCCTTTGGTGAGCATCGTGTACGTGAACCGGGAGGGCAAACCCTTGCTTTCGTCTATGGGCCCGGTCAAATACTCCAAGCTCGGACGACGGGAGCGAGAGGTCCTTGGTCAATATCTGCAGGCCAAGTGGCAACCCTTCCAAGGAGAGGGTGAGAGTGGCTAGTCTGGGAATATTCGTGAACCGACAGACCGTGGCTTCAGGAAATCAGCTGCACTCCCTCATCAAATGCCGCGACGCCGCCGAGGACCTCGGGCACAATGCCGATTTCATCTTCCCTACGGAGATAAAGAAGGTCCTCAAGACCGATGGTCTCTTCATTCGTCACAATACCGACCCTCTGAACATGGCCTTCGTGGCGGCGAAAATGGCTAGTCTGCACAACATCCCGGTCATCGACGATCCGAGCTCGATCCAGATCTGCGCGGACAAGATCAACATGTACTACCATCTGATGAAGAACGGAGTGCCGATCCCGCGCACCGAGTTCATCGGGCGCAAGGACGTCTGCCCTCAGAGGGCCACCGAGCTCTTCGATCGCTGGGGCACCCCCCTGGTGCTCAAGGAGCCGGGCACGAGCTTCTCCGCCCGGGTGGAGAAGGCCAATGACGCCGATGAGTTCGTTCGCCTCGGGAAGCGCTTCTCCCGCCTCTCGGACATCATCGTGGCCCAGGAGTTCATTCGCTCCAGCTACGACTGGCGCATCGGGGTGCTGGACGGACAGCTGCTCTATGCCTGCAAGTATCACATCCCGCCGGAGACGTTCAAGATCCAGGCCTCGGTGAACGGCCACATCGTCTACTGCCGCACGGAGAGCGTGCCGATGGACCATATCCCCTCGTCCGTGCTAGAGACAGGGCTGAAGGCGGCCCGGTCCATCGGCGGCGGCCTGTACGGAGTCGACCTCAAGGAGTCCCAGGGAAAGGTGTACGTGATAGAGGTCAACGACAATCCTTCCCTGGATGACGGAGAGGATGACCATTACCCGGGCATCTATCACCGCATCGTGCGCAAGCTTCTGGAATCGAACTGATCAATCCTGCAGGGGATGCATCTTCCGCCATTCGTTCCTGAGGATCGACATCACGACGTCGTCGGTGAACCTGCCGTCCTTGAAGCGGTTGTGGCGGAGCACCCCTTCCTTGCGGAAGCCACACTTGCGGTAGCACTTCTGCGCTCGCTCGTTGTCCCCATCGGCGTAGAGCCAGATCCTCTCCGTGTTCAGTTCGTCGAACATGTAACCAAGGATGACGACGAGGGCGTCGGTGCCATACCCCTTGCTCCAGTAGTCCTTCTCGCCGATGACGATGCCGATGTCGGCCTTGCGATTCGTATGGTCGATGTGGATGATGCCCAGGTTGCCGATCAGCTTGCCCTCCAAGGTCTCGATGCTGAATACCTTCCCCTCAGCGGTCAGCAGGGAAGAGAACCAGCGTTCCTCTTCCTCCATGCCCATGGGCGGGCTGCGCAGCAGGAACTGCGTCACCTCGGGGTCGTTGAACCATTTGACGAAAGAAGGCAGGTCCCCTCGTTCCGGAGCCCTCAGTCGGGTGAGCTTACCCTGAAGCATCCTTCCGCCCCCTGAACTCGTCCTCCAAGATGCTCATGCGCAGCGCATCCCTCCATCTTCCTTTATGGAAGTGGTCGTGCCTCGTCCTCCCCTCCAGCATGAAGCCGCATTTCTTGTAGCAGGATATCGCCCGCTGATTGTATTCCACCACTCGCAAATAGACGCGGTGCAGGTTCTTGACGTTGAAGGCGTGGTCGAGCAGCATCTGGATGGCCTCCGCTCCATGTCCCTTGCCCCACTGCCCCGGCTCTCCGATGACTATGCGTAGCTCGGCCGAAGCGGTGCGGGCGTCGAGGTTCGCCAGGCCTGTGATGCCAATCGCCTCGTCTCCCTTCAGCCTCTGAACGATGAACCAGAGGGCATCCTGATCGTTCACCATGTGCTCCACGATGCGACGCTCCTCCTCCATGGAGACCGCGAAGTACAGGTGTTCTGCGCCCAGGTCCTCCAGTACCCGCTGGTCGTTGAACCAGCGGTAGAGGAGCCAGGCATCCTCTGTCTCCAGTGGCCTCAACCCTACATTCTCACCCTTGAGCATCGGGCTTCAATATTCGGGATCGGTAATAAGCGTTCTCGCTGGAAGAACACCTTGTCCTAGCACCTCCGGGACGCATCGATGGAACTGAGATCGCCCTAAGAGACCGAGAGCGCCTCTGGCAGACCGCGCTCGTTCCCCGTAAAAGGTAATAAACGTGAAGGATGTTTGACCGGCACATGGACCAGAAGATCGTTCTCATGGGGCCGCCCGGCTCTGGCAAGGGCACGCAGACCGAGCGGCTATGCGCAGAGCTCGTTTTCACCAAGATCTCCACCGGGGACCTGTTGAGAGAGGCGGTCCGCCAGGGCTCGCCTCTGGGCCTCAAGGCAAAGGGCTTCATGGACGCGGGAAAACTGGTGCCGAACGAGCTCGTCATCGACCTCATCAAGGAGAAGATGAAAACGGTGAAGGGAGGGGTCGTCCTGGACGGTTTCCCTCGTAACCTAGAACAGGCGCAGATGCTGGACAAGATCACGAAGGTGGACCTGGCCATCGACCTGCAGGTGAATGAGGAGAATCTTGTGAAGAGGTTGACCATGAGGCGGACATGCAAGAACTGCGCTGCCGTCTTCCACTTGGAGTTCAATCCGCCCAAGGTCGCAGGCAGGTGCGACAAGTGCGGAGGAGAGCTCTACCAGCGCACAGACGATACGGAGAAGACGGTGCGTGAGAGGCTGAAGGTGTACAAAGAGTCCACCCTTCCCCTGGTCGAGTACTACAAGAGAAAGAACGTTCTCAAGACCGTGGACGCAGAGGGTGACATCGCGGAAGTGTATGTCCGCCTGGCGAAGGCGGTCAAGGGGAAGTGAGGACGCTTTCCCAGCGTCGCTCGGTTGCTGGACCGCCCTTAAGCAAAAAGTTAATTAGCAGTAATATTTTAGCGAGCAAGCGCAGCCCCGTAGTGTAGCGGTCAATCATGCGGGACTCTGGATCCTGCGACGGCAGTTCGAATCTGCCCGGGGCTACCACTTCTCTTCCCCCAAGGCTGCTGAAGGGCAGCTATCATTCCAATGATGCGCGGCAACAATCTATAAAGCGTTCTGAGTTTGTCTGAGGGGAGAGGGAAGTGCGTGATCGACCGGGACAAGGTGCTCGACAACCTACGCAGATACAGGCCAGACAAGATCAAGATCGGAGTGCTTGGCTCCCATTCTGCCTTGGACGTTTGTGATGGCGCGGTGGACGAGGGATTTCGCAGCCTGGCGGTCTGTCAGGAAGGAAGGGAGAAGACCTATTCCGTGTATTTCCGAGCGCACCGGGACATCGGCGGGGAGCTGGTTCGGGGGATGGTGGACGATGTCATCGTTCTCAAGAGGTTCAAGGACATCATGAATCCAGATGTGCAGCGACAGATGGTGCGAGACCATGTCCTCTTCGTGCCCAATCGTTCATTCACCTCCTATTGCGGCATGGATGCGGTGGAGAACGATTTTGAAGTGCCTCTCATAGGCAGCAGGAACCTGCTGCGCTCGGAGGACCGGGGGTTCGAGCGCGACTATTACTGGCTGCTAGAACAGGCTGGCCTTCCCTATCCCAAGAAGGTCGCTCGGCCAGAAGATATCGACCGTCTCACCATAATCAAGCTTCATCACGCCAAGAAGAAGTTGGAGAGGGGCTTCTTCACCGCTTCCTCGTTCGATGAGTACGAGCAGAAGTCCAAGCAGCTCATCGACCAAGGGGTCATCGATCAGGAGACGCTCTCGCAGGCAAGGATGGAGGAGTACATCATCGGACCGGTGTTCAATCTGGACTTCTTCTATTCGCCGCTCGAGGACCACTGCAGCAAGATCGAGCTGCTGGGCATCGATTGGCGCTTCGAGAGCTCGCTTGACGGCCATGTCAGACTGCCAGCGGCGCAACAGCTCGCGCTCAACGAGAAGCAGATGGTGCCCGAATACACGGTCTGCGGGCACAACTCGGCCACCCTGAGGGAATCGTTGCTGGAGAACGCCTTCGAGCTGGCGGAGAGGTTCGTGAAGGTCACACAGGAACAATACGCTCCGGGCATCATCGGGCCATTCTGCCTGCAGACCTGCGTGGACAAGGACCTCAACTTCTTCATCTACGACGTCGCGCCGCGCATCGGAGGGGGGACGAACGTGCACATGAACGTGGGTCATTCCTACGGCAACGCGCTCTGGCGTCGAGAGATGAGCACTGGGCGTCGCCTTGCCAAAGAGGTCCGCATCGCCATTGCCGAGGAGCGGCTCGAAGACATCGTCACCTAGGACGTACTAGGATACATGTCAAAGTGGGTTCTACCCATCCTATCGATGCGCTGTGCTCTGCCTTTCGAGAGCGAGCCAGCATATCCAAACGTCTAAGCAACCTTTATCTAGCATTAACGTATTCGGCACTACAATCCTTACTCAGGGGAAGACGTCAAGCACTTTGTCCATGAGGGAGGGAGCTGATGAAAGAAATGAAAGCGAGGAAATTAGCAACAGGCATGCTGGTGGCAGTCCTGCTGCTGTCATCTTTGGCCCTATTGCCAAGCACGACAGTTCAGGCAGCCGACACCAGTGCGATGATATCGCTCAACGTGGTGGATGCTCTGAACGTTCCGGTTCAGGGAGCGACCGTCACGTTGACTGAAACCCACACCTCAAAGACATACACGAGCACCTCGGACGCCGGCGGTCTGGCAACGTTCTCCCCGCTTCCTGGTTACTATATACTAAGAATAACCAAGACGGGTTACTTCACCCAGGAGTACTCGACCATCGTAAAGTTCGACGGAGTCAGCTCCAAGTCTCTGGGAGCTATCCAGATCCACGCGCTGCCGACTCAGACCGGGACCCTTTCACTCACGGTCACTCGGGCCTCGGACGGATTGCCAGCACAGAACGTGGTCTTGAAGACCGTCGATATCCTGGCCAGCCCGAAGATGGAGAAGACCTACCCGTCATTCACCGGATCGACCACCCAGATACCCTACGTCTCGACCTACCGACTGGTCATCAGCTCGGTTGGCTTCGAAACGGAAGTGCGTCGGGTGGACATCCAGAACGGCGTGACGACGACCGTCAGCGTGATCCTGAACAACTCCGTTCTCGTGAACGGTTTCGTATACAAGGCGGGAGTGCCGCCTGTGGGCATGAACGCGGTCCTGGTGTCCAATGACATCACCAAGTATGCGGAGAAGAGGATCATCCAAGCGAAGGTGCAGGGATCGAACTACTTCGTGTTCGATGCTTACCCGGGCACTTTCTCTCTGATGGTCGATGCCACGGATTCGCTGGCAAACATGACCACCTTGAACGTTCTACCCAATACACCCCAGTCGCTGACCGTGAACCTAGTGACCAACACCGGCCAGAGCGACGTGTCGCACGTCTCCTTCTACAACAACAACTGGAACACGTTCAACCTGACCCGCATCACCAACATGAACTTCGATGCGGCCGTGGCGAACATTGACTACAGCAACATCCCCAATATCCGGATGCAGATCGACTTTGCCTTCGGCGATGGCAACGGTCAGGTCTCCGGTCCGGAGTACGGCGCCTTCTACAACCGCATGAAGGCCTTCGGTCCGTTGAACGTCACCAGCGAATATCTGGTCAAGGTAAGCGCCACCAAGTACCTAGTCTCGACCGACTTCTCGCTACTATCATTCACTGGACTAGGCAACACCTCGGTGACCTCTACGAGCCCGTACACCGGGGTCATGCGCACCCTGTATCAGTCGACAGCGAGCATCGCGAACGGAGAGAATTCCTACAACGTTCTCGGTTACGCCAAGTACGACACCCCGTCCCTGGACTACAAGGTGACACTGAAGTGGCCTAATGGCTACGAGATGACCAGCAACGCCACCCAGACGACGAACGTCAAGGTGTCAGGCTACCTCAACGTGACCATCGACACGACCGTTTACACGGGCACGTTCGAGCAGGTCACGATTGGCATTCAGAAGTCCGTGGCCCCGGTCGCTGTGGGCGGAGCGAGTGTCCCGTCTGCCTACGCATACGCGGTCACTGGAACCGGTGGGAATATCCTTCACTACATCGTGTCCACCGCCCGTGATATAGCCTACACCGCCAACGGATCCTCGGACCCCAACGGTAACCCGCTCAAATACAGCTGGAACTTCGTCGGTCAGGGAACGATCGGACCGTTTGCCAGCCCCTGGACGACCTACCGCATCAACGCGGCCTCCTTCAATATCAGCGTAGTGCTGACCGTGACGGATGTCGCTGGTCTGACCAACACGGCCACCTTCTTCATCAAGACGGATGGACTCAATCCAGCGGCGGACTTCACGGTTCGTGACAAGACCATAGCCGCGGGCGTGCTTAACGTCGATCAGAACGAGGCCTTGGTCTTCAACGGCGCCAGCTCGGTGGATCACATCGCCAGCCCAACGGACGTGGGTCTGATCAAGACCTGGAAGTACACCTGGGGCGACGGCAACACGACCACCGTGGGGATCGGTGAGAGCCAGAACGTCAGCAAGACCTACGCCCAGCCGGGCACCTTCTACATGAACTTGAACACCACCGATGTGGCAGGCCATTACAATGTCAAGTCTATCACCGTGCAGGTGAAGGACAAGACCCCATCAGTGCCGAGCTATAAGATCACCAAGAAGAACTCCAGTGTGGAGATCGTCACCGCGCAGGAGAACGAGACTCTTGGCTTCAGCGCCAATGCCACCTATGACCCCTATGACCCGTTCAGCAACCTGAACTTCACCTGGGACATGGGCGATGGTACGAAGAAGTACGGCAACTACGTTGAGCACTACTACCAGAAGATCCAGGCCTTCAGCGTGAAACTGACGGTGAACAACTCGGCCGGCATCACTGCGAACCTGACCAAGACGCTGACCATCACCACCTCGCCTCGACCGGACCTGAGGATCGTTTCCATGGTCTTCGTTCCGAACGTGATGACGGAGGGCGAGCAGGGCACCATAAGGGTGAATCTCACCAATGTCGGCAACGACAAGGCTGGGGCGCCGAAGGTGCTGTTCTACATCATGCGCGCGGACGGCAAGAAGGACTCCATCGGAGAGAGTTCGGACCTGACCATCAACGGCAGTGCAACGAGCGAGCTGAAGGCGGGTCAGTATGGCCTGATCACCTTCAAGTGGACGCCAGAGGCCAAGGGCAACTACACCATCTTCGCCAACGCCGTGGTGGACCGGGAGATCAACAAAGCCGACAACACTGACACCATATCGGTGACGGTGAACGAGGCCGCCTGGAAAGCCGTCGCTCTGTATGGCGGAATCTTCGCGGTGATCATCGTGGTCATCGTTCTCTTCTACATGCGCAAGCGCCTGCCCAAGTTCCCCAAGCTCGGCAAAAAGAGCAAGGTCGAAGAGAAAGAGAAGAAGTCCTCTCCGTCGGATAGAAGGAAGTAGGCCAGTCAAACCCTTTTCCTAAATCCCTTTCACTTTCTTCATTTTTCATTCCCGAACAAGAAATGTTTTTATTCTCGCCACTAGCTCTCTTGACGATGCTCTGGAGGATGATCGACAGCGGGATGGCGGAACCCGTGTACACGGTGGCCTGCGACGAGGCTATGCTCATGGCCAGACACGTCCGCATCGTTCCCAACACCCTGCACTTGTACGTTCGCGATAGGCCGACCGTTTCCCTCGGTTATTTCGAGCATGTAGAGGAGGCGGTGGACCTGGAAGCGGTCGAGAGGCACGGAGTGAAGCTGGTCCGCCGAGTGAGCGGAGGTAGCGCCATCTACACCGATCCAGGACAGATCATCTATGCTCTAGCCTTGGACAATGAGGTCGTACCCGCCACCCCGGAGGAAACGTTCGCCTCCGTGTGCGCAGGCGTGATCAAGGCCTTGGACATCCTCGGCCTCAAGGGCGAGTTCAAACAGGTGAACGACGTCCTAGTCAACAAGCGCAAGATCTCCGGCAGTGCCCAGACGCGCAAGTGGGACGTGGTCCTGCAGCACGGCACGCTCATGGTGGACACCAACTTCGAGATCATGTTCGACGTGCTCAAGATGCGCAAGAAAGGACGTTCCAAGGATACCGTCACCTCTCTGGCCAAAGAGCTGGGCGAGGTGCCGTCCATGGACAAGGTGAAGCGCGCCTTGATCGCGGGCTTCGCCAGCACGTTCAACGTGGAAATCGTGAAGGGCGTGCTCAGCCATTACGAAACGAAGACCATCGAGTCGCTGATCGAAGAGAAATACGGCCAGGAAAAGTTCACGATGGGGCGCTGATCACTTGAGCGCTTCCAGGTCCAGGAACGCGATCTTGCGCGCGTCCATGAAGAAGCCCGCCTTCTTGTGCAACATGATGGACTTGGGGTTGTCCGGCATGATGGCGCTCTGCAGCGCCTTCGCCCCCTTCTTCTTGCTTTCTTGGGCCACCTTGCGCAGAAGCTGGTAGCCTATGCCCCGGCGACGATAGCTAGGATGCACGCCGATGTTCTCCACCCAGACCGCCTTGGGCAGGTTGCTCATATGCTCGACCACCTGAGCGAAGACGAAGCCAACGATCTGCCCATTCTCCTTCGCGATGAAACTCAGCCCCTGTTCAAAGTAATGCTCGAACGAACCCTTAGAGGAGGCACCGAGCTGGTCGATGAACTCCTGGCTCAGATCCTCCCACTTGCGGTGCAGGGTAGCTTCGAAGTACTCCTTCATGATGAAGAGCTCCAACGCTCGCACGTGCCCCTTGTCCTGTTCCTTGAGCTTGCTGATCTGCACCATCACATTTCCTCCGGAGCGGCAATGCCCAGGGAATCGAGTACGCCGCGGAGCGTCCACATCGTGGCCTCGACCAGAGAGAGCCTCGCGTCCTGCAGATCTCCCGATCGCAGCACAGGCACGTAGGCGTAGAACTGGTTGAAGGCCGACGCCACTTCGTGGCCGTAGGCGGGCATCAGGTGGACCCTCCTTTTCTCCCCGGACTCTCGGACAACGCCGGGGTATTGGGCGAGCACTCGGATAAGCTTTCGCTCGCACTCGTCCAGAAGCTTCTCCGGGGCGGCTATGTGCTTGTATTCCCCGGCCTTGCGCAGGATGCTGCAGCAGCGTGCATGTGAGTATTGCAGGAAGGGAGCGGAGTTGCCGTCGAAATTGAGCGCCTCCTCCCACTTGAAGACCAATGCCTTCTCGGCCTGCACCCGGACGATATTGAAGCGCAGCGCTCCTCGACCGATGTCCCGGGCGATGGCCCTCATTCTTTCTTCGGTGAGGTCGGTGCGGCGCTTCTTGACCTCTTCGTAGGCGCGTTCCTCTGCTTCATCGATGAGATCGTCCAGATAGACCACCAGTCCCTTTCGGGTGGACATCCGACCCTCAGGCAGTGAGACGAAGGCATAGAAGACGTTCTCCGGCGCCCTCTCCTCGCCCAGTATCTTGAGCGCCGCCGCGAGATGCGCCTGGCCGAGCTTCTGGTCCTCGCCGAGCACGTTGATGAGCGTGTCCGCGCGCTTGAACTTGTCCAGGTGATATGCCATATCCCTGGTGGTGTAGAGGGTCGTGCCGTCGCTGCGGGTGAAGAAGAACTTGGTATCCCGACCGTGGATGCCGAACTCCGACAGGTCCAGGTAGAACGCCCCTCCTTCCTCATGGCAATAGGGGGAGGCTTTGAGACGGTCCACAACCTGCTTCGCCTCGCCGCTAATGATGAACTGCGATTCCCATATGTAGCGGTCCAAGCTCACATCCATGTCCTGGAGCGAGGACTTGATCCCGTCCAACATGCGCTCTGTGGTCTTGCGGACGCGATTGATGACGTCAGCGTCGCCAACCTCGAACCGGCGCAACATCTCCGCTATCTCTTGGTCGACGCGGGGATCCGATTCGAGAAGCTCGTTCGCCTTCTGATAGTAGCCCACTAGCTGGTGATCGCCCTTTTGTCGGTCCGAGGCAGGGCTTACTTCCGAAGGGGGGATGTTCTCTAAGGCCCAGGTGAGCAGCACCACCTGCCTGCCGACGTCGTTGACCAGGTACTCGGTCGTGACCTGGTATCCGCAGACGCGCAAGCATCTGCCCAACGTATCTCCGATAAGCGGGTTGCGTGCCCGACCGACGTGTATCGGTCCAGTCGGGTTCACGGAAGTATGCTCCAGGAGCACCCTGTTCCCTTTGGGCTCTCCTTGTCCGTAGGCACCTTTCTGTTCCAGGATGGCTTCCAGAGTGTTTTTGGCAAGGAGCGCTTGGTCGATGCGGAAATTGAGATAGCCTCTCTCAGCGAAGACCTTCTCCACCAACGGAGAGGGGGGTATCTTTGATGCCAGCTCTTCGGCGATATCCGCAGGTGCCTTGCGCATCTGTTTGGCCAATGGGAAACAGGGAAAGGCGAAATCGGCACCGATCTGCGGATCTGGAAGCTCCATCTCCAGTTGTGCCTGGACACCTATCTGGGACAAGGTCTCCTGCAGCAGTCTGCGAACCTCCTGAGCGAACGGTTCGTATGGATCCATCCTATGCCCCCTTCCTGTAGCGGAGCATGGCGGCGATGCCCCCGAACGCCTTCAGCAGCATCTCCCCCTCCTCCGAATCAGCGGAAATGAGCTCGATCCTGGTGCCCGTCTTCTCCGTCTCATCGTAGAAGTCGTCCACCAGGTCCTTGCCCTCGCCCACCAGCGTGGCGCCCCCACAGGCGGGGCAGCGGACCGGTTCCGGCGCTCTGTCCGCCGTCACCACGTCCTTCCAACCGCAATTAGCGCATTCGATGGGATAGCGTTTCCTGCGCAACCCCTCGGAAAGCAGGAGGGTGTCCACCGCGCCCATCCTCAGCGCTTCCCGCACTTGGCTCTCTCCATACGTGGCGAGGCCGTCGTCAGGCTTGCGGATCTCTTCCAGAAGGCGGGTGATGAGACGTTTCTCGCGCATCAGGTCCAGGTCCATCAACTTCTCCTTGGCCCGTTCCACCAGCTCCTTCAGGCCGTATTCGTCGGTATAGCCGGTATCGAAGGTGTCCAGCACCTTCTTCTGCAGTTCGTGATGCAGGTACCCTTGGCCCACGAAGAAGTTCTTGGTCGCCCCCGGCCCTCCGACCAGAATGCCCTGCAGGTCGGCCCGGTTCAGGAAAGCGTCCGTGGCCGTGTCAGCGATCTTCTTGTAGAACTCGTGGGCGGCGATCTCGATGGAACGTTCGAAACGCTGGGCGGACTGCCCGCCCATACGGTGCTTGCTTGGTACCTGGGATTGGATGTTGCGGATGACGTTCACCCTCTTGCCGCCCAGCAGGCCTAGGGTGGCCTCGCTCCGATCTATGACGATCAGACCGTAGACCTTCTTCTCCAGGAGCATGCTCGACAGCGGCTCCAGGAAGAACTCCGAATCGCAGCGGTAGAGGAAGGTGGAAAATGGCTCAGGAGGCTCGAGAACGTACTGCACCATGCGGGTCTGGTCACCCACCGATGACACTTCGCCCACGAAGAAAACCACGCCGTTCGCGGGTGGCACCTTGAAGTACTTGAGCCGGGCCAGAATGGACTGGATGGCACCTTGCACGGCCTTGCGCGTGCCCTGGGATTTGATGTTGGAGGATTGCGAGTACTCTCCCCGCAAGTAGGCGGCCGCGTCGTAGATCTGCTTCTCTGGGGGGACGTAGAGCGATATCAGCTCTGTCCCTCGCCCTTTGAGGTTGCGCACCTCTTCCAACGACCGCTTGAAGTCGTACTTCTGCCTCTCGGTTAGCGTTTCACCAATCTTGCCCATCGTCAGTTCGACCTATGGTTTTTTATCAACCCAAATGGATTGGCGTTATAAATCTGTTGGTGTAGACATGGATTGCGTCGTGGTTTCTCTGGGAGGGTCCGTCCTGGTCCCCGGCGACGGCGACCTGGCATACCTACAGGAGCTCGCCGCTCGCCTGCGCTCGCTGTCGGGGGAGTTCGGATTGGTCCTGGTCTGCGGGGGCGGGAGGGTGGCCAGGTACTATATCTCCAATTGCAGGAAGCTAGGGGCGAGCCGGGACCGGCAGGACCGCTTGGGCATCGAAATCACCCGCCTGAACGCCCGCCTGGTGCAATTGGCGCTCGGCGATGCCTCCTCGCCAACCATCCCGACCACGGTCAAAAGAGCGACGCAGGAGCTTGCCAAGGGAAGAATCGTGGTCATGGGCGGAACGACGCCGGGGCATACCACTGACGCTGTCACCGCCATGGTCGCTGAGGCCGTGAAGGCCATAAGGATAGTGAATGCGACCTCAGTGCAGGCGGCTTATACGGCGGATCCGAAGAAGTACTCTGACGCCAAACGCCTGAGGGAGATCTCGCACAAGCAGCTCTTCGATCTGGTGAACAGGGGCCTTCATTCCGCCGGGCCCTCCGATGTCTTTGACAAGAAGGGAGCGTACATCGCCATGCGGACGAATATCCCGCTGTACATAGTGCACGGCCGGGACCTCGATGACCTTATCCATGCGGTCAGGGGCGAAAAGGTCAAAGGCACGGTGGTGCGTAACTGATTCGTCCCCGCTGGGATGCGCGGGGGGAGTGAGGGATCGGATTGGAAGAATCGCAGCGCAAATCGAAGAGGAAGGGCACGTCCTGGGAAGGCACCATCAAGCCAAAGACGCACACGGGGGTGCTCATCGGCACCTTGTTCTGCGTGGTCGGGGGCGCCATGCTGGCTGCCTCCTTCGTCCTGCCTTGGGCGCAGTACACCGACCCCATAAGCCACGAGATCAGCCGCACCTTCTACATCCATGACCTGTACAATTATCTGGCCACGCTCAACGGCCCGAACTACAAGTTCCTGGTGGCCTACGTGATAGCTTTGGCGGGGGTGGTATGCGCGATACTGGCCGCCCTTGAGCTATTGGGCGAGAGGAGCGTGGAACGGTTCAGGCGCATCTCGCCGCCGGGAGCGCTCGCTTCCGCCATCGTCGCCGCTGCATGTACGGTCCTGGTCATCTACTTCCTCAACGCGGACGTCTTCAGCAACAGTATGGAGCGCTCTGCCTATGGCTCGGCCGTTTTCCTGTCCGTCTTCGGCTCTGTGCTGGCGGTCGCAGGCGGCCTGGTCATGTCCATCGACTACCGCCACCGGATGGGCTCCGGCAGCGGCTTCCGCGCCACCTCTGGAGGCAAGGACCTGAAGGCCGCCCTCAAGCCCACCAAGCGCTACGGCCGCATGACCTGGGAGAAGGAAGCAGAGGACAAGGAGCTGAGGAACGAGATCCTCGCTTCCAAGGAGTCGAGAGATGCCAAGGAGGCACGCGAGGAAAGCGGCGAATGCTGTCCAGCCTGCAACTCCCCGGTACAATCGAACTGGAAGCTCTGCCCGATCTGCGGGACCGAGCTGAAGTGAGGCGGGTCAGAGGTCCTGCAGGTCGCCGCTGTCGACCGCTTCTCCGCCGATGGAGCGAACCAGCTCCTTGATATGCGTGGCGCGGGAGCGGCTCATGGACTTCTTGTGGATGTAGACCGCTCTCGCATCCTGAGTGCTGGCCATGGCCTGGCGCATCGCTTCCAGAAGCATCTCATCGGAGGCGTGATCGCAGAAGTAGTTGGGGATCATGTGACCGAAGGAGATGCGCTTGGAATCGATGACCTCACTGAAGCGGGGGGCGTAGTGTCCTCCCCCCACACCGATGGCCTTCGGTGCCTCAAGCACCTTCGTCTCCATGAGCGCTCTCGCGAGTGCTTCCGCTGCCGGTCGGTCTCCCCAGTTCTCTTCCGAGCTGCCGATCTCGATGAACATGGTCGGAGCGAGCAGGTAGGGTCCATGATGCGTCACCTCGAACGATATCTGAAAACCAAGTCCGCTGGCGTTGGCGCGCAGCGCCCGGAGCGTGCTGGTCATGAGATCGGGTGAGGAGGGGACCAGGGTACCCTCCCTTCCGCCAAAATCCGCCTTTCCATGATTGCCGATAGGATGCACGGTCAGAGTGGGAATGCCGGAGGCGGCCTTGTGGCGGGAAAGGAAGACGACGCTCGAGGGCTTTATTCCGGTCGCCTCCTCCATTTCAATATCCAGACCATCGGCGAAGAGGTGCAGTCCCTCGATAGCGATCATCCGGTCCTCGCCGCGCTCAAGGATCGGGCGTCCCTGGAACAAGCCCTTCTCCGTCCACTGGTACATTTCCAGCAGACGGTCTCGGATGTTGACGCTTGCGATATCGTCCAGACTGCAAACGAGAAGGCGCATCTCTCCTGCTAATCTCGATTCAGCGCATAATTCTTTGCCGGGAAGCGCATCTGTGCCCTGAGAACGCGGTCGAATACCGGTGGAAGAGCCCAGAGACTACTCTAGAAATCGGACAGGTCAAGCACCTCGACGAACCCTCCGCACATCTGGATGCCCCCGCCGCTCCTTTAATGGTAATATCACATGTAGTAGTCACCTACTTGGCGTTATATAGGCCGTCTCAGGATGCGATGGCAATGCCCGGATTGACGGTAGGCGAGCGGATCATCCTCTATGTCGGTCGATTCCAGATGCTCAAGGACAATTTCGACGTGCCTTTTGACGTCAGCCAAGACGGCATCGCGGGCAGCCTGGGCATCTCCCGGGCGCACGCGGCCATCGAACTGAAGAAGCTGCGTGAGTCTGGCGTGGTGGAAGAGAAGCTGGCGCACATCAAGAAAGGGAAGAACAAACGTAAAGTATACTTCTTAAGCCCCGCTGGCGAAACCAGGGAGCAGACGATCAGGGAGTACGCGGAGCGCGAGGGGTTGGACCTCGGTCCGTTGCTGGACATACGGCGGAGCCGAGGGCCAGAGCTCTACGCCTCCCTTTCTGACGAACACAAGATCATTATTGCGGGAGCATGCGTATTCCGCAAGCCCTTCAGAAGGGAAGCGCTCCCTGAGAGCAGCGCCATGATCCTGCCCGTCGACCGTCGGGGGATGGTGGACCTTCCTCCGGAGTTGAGGAGAGAGATCGAGGGGCTGCTGAGCAAGGACGAGAGGAAAAGATACCACAGCCGCGCTGCCGACTACTGGCTGGCCGAGGGCGACTATCGGGAGAGGCTATACCACCTGATCATGTCCGGAAGGACCAAGGAGGCTGAGATGCTCGTGGCCAGCAAGTCGCACCTGCTCCTCAAAGATCCGGATGAGAGATTGCTGCAGTCGGTGGCGATGATAGAATCGCCCTCGGAGCGCTATGCCCTCAGAGTGCGCTCGCTGCAAGGGGAGCTGGCTCGCATTCTGAAGGACTGCGGGTACTGCTCAAGCGTCTGCGCGGAGATGCAGGCCTCCTCCGATCCCGAGGAACGAGCGGCTGGCCTGGAGATACAGGGAAAGATGCTGCGCGACCTCGGGCAGGCGGAGAAAGCGCTGGAGGCTTTCGAACAGGCCGGGACGATGTCAGGTAACATCCCCGTTCATCTGGAACTGGAGAGGGCGGAGACGCTCATCCTTCTCGATCGGCAGAAGGAGGCTTGGGACATTCTCTCCCGGGCACTGCGGACCGCCGGATCGGACCCGGAGTCGCTGGACCGCTTATATTTCCTGGCCGGCATGGCGCACTTGAAGTCGAAGGAGGCAGAGGATGCCCTGCGATATTTGAGCAAGGGCCTTGCCATAACCAAGGCCAAGGACAGACGACCCTGGTATTCCGCCTTGTCCGAAGCGTATGCGATCTCTGGAATGGTGGAGAAGGCTAGGGAGTTCGCCGACAAAGCGAATCCACCTAAGAAGTGGGGGGAGAGCTGACCTACCGCGGCCTCGGGATCAGAAGATGCGGCTCTGCCTGAGGATGTCCATGTCGGTGGCGTATAGCTCGCGTATGTCCTTGAGGTTCCAGCGCAGCATGGCCAGCCTCTCGAAGCCCTGCCCCCATGCCAGCACCGGGTACTTGATGCCGTAAGGAGCGGTGACCTCAGGTCGGAAGATGCCCGCTCCCCCCAGCTCCATCCAGTTGCCGTTGAAGAACACCTCTACCTCCAGCGAAGGTTCAGTATAGGGGAAGTAGCCCGGACGCACCCGTATCTGATCGAAGCCCATCTTGCTGTAGAACTCCTTGAGCACGCCTACCAGCATATCGAAGCTGGCGTGCTCCTCCATGAGGATGCCTTCGATCTGCACGAACTCTGGAAGGTGGGTGGAATCGATGGCCTCCTTCCTGAACACCCGACTCAATGAGAATACCTTCACCGGAGGATCGGGATGCTTGGCCAGATAGCGGATGGTGTTCACGGTGGTGTGCGTGCGCAAGAGAGCTTTCTGCGCTTCCTCCCGGCTCCAGGGATATCTCCATCCCAGCGACCCGGAACTCCCTCCGTTCTCGTGGATGGCCTTTACCACCTGGACCAGCGGCTCGTCATCCAGCTCGATCTGGGCCGGGTTCTTCAAGTAGAAGGTGTCCTGCAGATCACGAGCTGGATGGTCCTGGGGCGTGAACAGGACGTCCATGTTCCAGAACGCTGGCTGCACATACTCATCGTCAATCTCCGTGAACCCCATCTGGAGGAAGATCTTGCGCACTTCGTCCGCGATCCTGGTCAGGGGATGCTTTTTGACCGAGGACTCGACGGGAGCGAACGTGTTGATGTCATACTTCCGGAAGGATGCGTCCTTCCATTTGCTCGATTGGAGTAGTTCAGGAGTGAGCTGCGCCACTTCCTCTTTGAGTTCGATGCCCATTGCGAGCACCTCGCGTCCGAGGTCGGTCGGCTCCAATTTGCGAGAGACCAAGAGCTTCTCCGCAATCAGGTCCTGGCGTCCCTTGAGCTGAGCGACCATTTCGGCGGCAACCTCGTTCTCGCTCAGGTCCTTTTGCGCCATCGCCTTCAGGACCTTCTCGTCCTCCATTTCCGCTTGCAACGCCGCCTTTCCTTGTTCCGTGAGGGTGATGATCGTCTCCGCGCCTTTCTCCATCTTCACCAGGTTCTTCCTACGCAGCCAGCCAATGGCCACCGGGACATCCGCCTTGCCGACGGTGGATTCCAGCTCCCCCATATTCAACGAACCGCCGTTCTTCTCGATAGCCATCAGCGCCCTCCTCTCCGGCAGGCCCTTCAATATGATATCTCTGTTGCGCAGCGAGAACCATTTCTGCGGGCTCTCCTTGATGAGGATGAGCCCTTTGGACTGCAGCCATGAAGCGCCGTTCATGACCTCAGCTTGATGCGAGAAACCGCCCGCCTCGAAGACCTGCTCCGGACTCACGCCGCTCCCCAGTTTTTGCAGCATGAGGAGCACCTTCCGCTCTTGATAGCTCAGTCCTTCTCGGATCTCCGAGGCGTTCATGCTGACATAGAAAAGCGCCGGCCTATTTGCAATTTATGTCTCGTTGGTCCCGACGTACCGCTGGCTTGATATCGATGACCGGCGAGCCGTTGAGCGCGTCTAGGCCTTCGACGAAAAGCGAGCTGCCTTCCCGCCGGACCACGTTGACTTGGGTCATGCCGATGGAGTTCGGACGCCTGGGGCTGCGGGAAGCGAAGACGCCGATGAGAGGGTTTCTTTCATCTCCTTTCGGATGCACCATCAGGTCGTAGCCGAGGGAACGGTGGAAAAGGAAGAATACGATGATCTCTTCACCGTCCTCGATACCCTCTAGGCCCTGGACGAACTCCGGCAGGACCTCGATCCTGGAGACGATATCGGAGAGGTCCGCCGGCGTTTCGGCGGAGTTGCGCACGTATCCGATAAGCAGGAGCTCGGTCATGCTTTCATCAGGAAATCGTCCAGCTTCCCCTTGGCCTCTTCCCGGCGCCTTTGATGCTCTTCCAGGAAGTGCACCAAGCGCTCGCTCAAGAGCTTCTTGCATTCCCCGCACAGGATCTCGCCTTTGCGACATCTTTCCGCCAAGGCTTCCACCTGTCGGTCGTCCTCCTCAAAGATGAAGTACTGGTACTTGTAGACGGAGCACACCTCGGGCTTTCCTCCGGTCTTGCGCTGCTCTTCCGCCGACACCGCTCCGCCCGTGAATGCGTTGGCGATTTTCTTCTTGACCACCTTCGGCGGGTCGGTGGTGAAGATGGTGGTCTCTGGCTGAGAGGACGACATCTTGTCGCTGCCCGTGAGCCCGGGGAACATCTTGCCGTGGACGAGGGCGGGCTTGTAGTAGCCGAGGGCTTCCGCCACATCCCTAGTGACGCGGAAATGGGCATCCTGATCTATGCCGCAGGGAATGAGCACCGGCACGTTCCTGCCTTTCAGGTCCGAAGGCAACAATGCCGGTGCGGACTGCATGCTGGTGTAGAAGATGCTGCCGATGTTGGTGGAGTTGTCGAAGCCGAAGACCGCTTTGGTCGTGGAAAAGGTAACCTTCTTCGCCACCTTAAGCGCCAACGGATAGAGGGTCTTGATGAGCTCGGTGTCGACCAGGATCTTCGTCTTGCTGGCATCGAATCCCAAGGCGATGACGTCCAATGCGTTCTCGTAGGACATGCGCAACGTGTCCTCGAGGCTCAAGTTCTCATTGAAAAGGTACTTCTCGTCGTCCGTCATCTGGAAGTAGAGCTCGGCGTCAAAGGTGTCCTGCAGCCACTTGGTGAATATCCAAGGCATCAGGTGGCCAAGGTGGGTGTGCCCCGACGGTCCCCTGCCGGTGTATAGGACGAACTTCTCTCCCTGGTCGTACTTATCCAGTATCCAATCGAGGTCCCTCTGGGAGTACATAATGCCGCGGCGGAGCATCAGGTGCAACGGAGCGTAGCCAGCCAAGCGCACTAGCATCTGCTCGTCTATCCGCTTGGTCCCGAACTTCTGAATCAGGAGGTCGTAGTCGATCTGGCCCGTGACCTCCCACGGGGTGACGGTGAAGTCTCCTTCCATCGAAGCACCGATGGCGCGCTATCGCTTTGAGGCTAATCAATCTTTTCCATTGCTGGCTTCCACTGGAGCATCAAAGAATGAAAAGGAGGAGGCTTGGTGCGAAGCCTCATTTGAACAGATTGGCCCCGCACTCGGGACAGAACTCCATGCCCTGCACGAAAAAGGAGGATCTGCCGCAGATGGGGCAGAGGACTGTGGGCGTGGGCACCGGCCTGGGCTCTGGTGTTGGTGGTGGCGGGGTCCCCGGTGGCGGCGGGCTCGCTGGCTGAGTGAACCCCTTATCCCTTTCCAGCTCTTGGTCACGTTCTCCCCCTGACAAACGGCCTGTTGCACGTGCTCGACCTCGTTGGTTCGGGGGGATTGGAGTGGTCTTGCCCCTCCTCTTCATCAGCAACAGGAAGACCACCACCACCGCGATTACCACGATGATGAGCATTATGGGCAGCAGCATGTCGCTCGCCGGCGGCTCCGTTGCCGTGACCTTCGTCTGGCCAGAGAGCGGGCCCTGGCCTTGAGCATTCACAGCCACTATCCAGTAGTAGTAGGTCTGACCCTTGGTCACCGTGCCATCGGTGTAGGATGTGCCGGTGGGGAGGCCGATGAGCACCAGGTTCCCCGGCACGGTGCTGCGGTAGACGCGGTACTGAGTGATGGCAGATGCTCCCTGTGACGGAGCGCTCCAGCTCAGGTCGATGCGGTTGTCGTGACCGCTGGTGCTGATCGAGGTCACCTTTTCAGGCGCTCCTGTGACCGCACCGGCGGTCGCCACCACTTCATTGGATCTCGGCCCTTCGATGGTGTTGACCGCGCTGACCCGATAGTAGTAGATGCCCACGGCAAGCCCTGAGTCCAGATAGTAGGTCGTTTCCGCTCCCGTGATGGTCGCAATCAAGCTGGAAGTGCCACCTGGCTGCGTGCCACGATATACCTTGTAGGCGGTTATGGGCGATGAGCCAGTGTTGCCCGGCGCGATCCACGAAAGGCAGACATAGTCTGCGCCTACGGGTGATGCGGATAGGCTCAACGTGGGCGAGTCTGGAGGCAAAGTACCGGAGCCGAAGACCACTATGGCTTCGTTCGATGCCAGGCTATCTCCCTTGGCGTTCCTGGCCTTGACGACGTAGTAATAGGTCGTGCCGGCCGTTACGCCGCTATCCGCGTAGGTGGTGGCCGTTGGTGCCACGGCCGCCGTCACCGCCGCAGAGTAGTCGCCCGAGACCAGCGAGCGGAGTATGCGGTACTCTATGATGGCAGAGCCACCATCATAACCGGGATGCCAGGAGACCACTACCTGCGATGCTCCGGCGACCGCGATCGTGTTCGTCGGCGCATCCGGGACGCTCACGATGACGAACGTTACATGGTTCTCCCTCACGTTCAAAGCTCGATCGTACGCCCTCACGCCGAGAGTATGCTGCCCTCCGCTGAGGCTTAGGGCATAGTGTGTCTGCTCGGAAAGGTTCACCCACGATCCATCGTCGACCTGCGCCTCGTAGTGCGAGATGCCCGATTGTTTATCCGATCCGCTCCAGGTGGCATCGATATCGCTGGTCATCACGCTCTGCCCTTCTGTCGGGGTGGTGATCGTCAGCTCGGGAGGAGTGGTGTCACTTACCGGGTAGCGGTCCTTGTTCTTGACACTTCCAGTGAGAACGTACGGATAATCCACTATGCCATCGTGGTTCGCGTCGGGATAGGTCCAATCACCCCAGTAGTTGCCGACGCCCGCGATGTTGTCCCAGAAGTTCAGGCCGTCCGCGCTGTCGTAGGCCTGCACATGACTGGAGGAGTAGACCTGGCCGGCACCTCTGTTGCCTACGAGCTTGTTGCCGAAGAAGAAGTTGCCATTGCACCCGGAGGTATAGATCCCGTACCACGAGGAGTTGAACAACCGGTTCCCGGTCACTGTCAGATCGTAGCAGGTTCCATATACGTACATGGCACAATACCCCCGCTCACAGGTGTTATCTCGTATGCTTCCATACCTGCAATTGTAGGCATATAGCTGGTAGGAGCCATGGGCGATCATATTGTTCGTGATGGTGTTGCCCAAAGAGTATTGCTGACCTATGGAGTAGTAGCTGGTATCCGTGCTGCAATTCGTGACCACGTTCCCGTCCGCGTATTGCATCCAAATTCCGTAATTGTTCGCAGCCGTCACGTTGCAGCCAGTGATAAGGTTGTAGTCCGACTCATACAGATAGAATCCGTATGGGCTGCTAGATGATCTGGAATTCGCTATCGTGCAGTGATCACTGAAGTAGGTGTAGACGGAGTACTTGTTGTTGGAGAAGCTCGAATGGTCCAAGGTGATTCCTGAGGAGTACACCATCAATACCGCCACAGAATTGTTCGCCAACGATAGGCCGGTGACTCGCGCATTGCGCACGTTGCATAGGATGAGCTGCCCTATGCCAGTGGTGGATATCGTGGCGTTATTGAGATCGGCGTTCTTCACATAGAGGAGGCTTCCACCGTTTACCGTGTTGCTTGTCTCCACTGAGGTAGAGGACATCTGGTCCTTGGTGCCTTTCATCATTAAAGAGCACTTGACGAAGGCGTTGGAGCTGAGGACGTTTCCCCCACACGAGTAGATTTCCACTCCATAATAGCAGTCCGTGAAGGTGTTGCCCAACACCTGGTTCGTCTGGGAGTAGCTGAGGTATATGCCATCGCTGTAGTCGCCGGTGAACTGGTTTCCTTGGATGGTATTACTATTGGAGGAGTATGCATAGACGGAGTAAGAATTGTGCATGAAGGTGTTGTCATGGATCTGGCTATTGCTCGTGCCCTTGATGAAAATGCCGTAATAGCAGTCGTGGATGTCGTTCGCGTCCACCTGGATGGCATTACAGTAGCCAAGCACCATGGCGACCTTGATATTGGAAATGCTCTGCCCTGTGACCCGGGCATTGGACACGTTTCCTAGGAATATTTGCCCGTAGTCTCCGACCGGGATGCTCGATCCTCCCAGGTCTGCGTTCGCAAGGAAGTAGATTGGCTTGCCGTCCACCGTGTTGCCGGCCATGGAAGTAGTGCTGAAGTCCTCAAACGGCCCTTCAGCGAGGAACGAACACCCAGACAACTGATTACTATTGAGCGTGAGGTAATTGCTATAGTACCAATACACCGCATATCGATATTCACTATAGAACGTGCAGCCCTCGACCGTGTTGTAGTCAGAGTAATACACGTAGATGGCATCGTAGTGCCGACCCAGGGAACACTGCTTGATCAGGTTTCCGTGGGATTCGTATAGGTAGACGCCTTCGCCATAGCCCCAATTGGAGTAGGTGGCGTTGACCTTGAAGATGGTATTCGAGTTCGAGTATTGCAGGTAGAGGCAGTAGTACGCCCGGGTGATGTACGAATTGCTGATCAGGCAATTGGTACTGCCGGTAAGATAGACGCCGAAGCTGCCGTCGTAAGTAGAGACATCGTCGACGGTGATGGTGGTGGAGTATTGTATGTAGATGGCATAGGTGACGGCCGAGAACATCGATGATCTGACCGTCACGTTGTCGCAGTAGCCCATGAGCACGCCGTAGGTGGAGTTATCCATGGCCAGCCCGCTGATGGTGACCCAGCTCACGTTGCCCAGGATGAGCTGCCCCACCACCGGCGCGAAGGTAGCATTCCCGTAGTTGGCGTTTGCCAGGTACAGTATCTCCTTGCCGTTTACCGTGTTGTTGGCGGGAATGATCTGGGTGGAGAATGTGAGTTCATCCTCCGAAAAAGCGATGGATCCCTTGGTGAGCACATTGCTGTAGAGCTCGCAGCTATAGCTGTACTGGATGTAGATGCCAATTGAGCTTTGGTAGAGCTGGTTGCCGATCAGCTTGGCTCCGCTGCAACTGTAGATGTATAGACCGGTGGATGATGAGGAAGCATTGTTGCCCTGGATAATGAGGCCAGGACACGACTCTGCCATCACGCCGGTGCTGCATGAGGTCATCCTATTGTTCTGAACGATCAGTCTCTCTGAATAGAAGGCATATATTCCATATGACGCTCCGCTGAGATCATTGTCCGTTAGTTGAACATCTTGGCAATAGTAGACCAATACCGGATAGGTCGTACCGCTCAGGTCCAGCCCGACCACACCTATCCAAGACATCTTGACCAGGATGACCTGGCCTGTGTTGAGGGGCACGGTGGCATTGGCCGCGTTCGCGTCCTTGTAGAACCGGACCGGCTTTCCGTTCACGGTGTTGGAGGCATCGATGGTCAGGGTTAGGTAGTAGGAGAGTACGTAACCTGTGATGTAGATGGAGCCCTTCCACATGGAGTTGTAGGCGAGGTCGCTGTATTGAGTGGATGACAGGTAGATGCCCGCGCTGCCCGCCCAAGAGCACTCATTCCCGATCAGGTGGTTCTTCTCCCCACCATTCACATAGATGCCGTAGCTGCTGCACCGCTGGCAAAGGTTATCGGTGGCGGTGTTGCCGATCGGGCTGCTGCTCAGGTAGATTCCATATGAAGAGTAGCTGCAGTCGTTGGAGGTCAGGTTGTTGCGCATGGCCGTGTTCAGGCGGATGCCGTAGTTGTCGTTATGGGAGAAATTGTTGTGGAGGATGAGGTTATCCTTGCAGTTGACGCCGTAGAGGCCATAGGAGTTGTACTTAGCTGAGTTGTCCTCGATGGTATTGTTGTTCGCCTTGCCGTCGAGCATCACCCCTTTGTCGCTGTTCCAAAGGAAATTATTTTGGACGGTGGCATGGGTCACATTGTAAAGACATATCCCCGACCCCTCTCTATAGGGGCTCGCCACGGATCGGGCGTTCGTTAGCTCGCAATCGCGGACTATGAAGTAGATGGTCGTGTTGCCGACGTAGATGCAGTTGCCCCCTCGTTGTCCGTCGATCAGGTAGCCTTGGATGATGTATGGCCACATTTCCGTTCCAGATCCGGACCAGCCTTCGGCGGAGGCCTTGGCGGCGAACTGCGCGTTGTTGTTGATTGTGATGACCGAATGCGAAGCGAGTATCACGCCGGATCTCGCCTGGTAGGAGGCCTCACTGGTCGCCGGAACAGGAGCGTCCAGACCGACCTCTGGAGCCCTCAGGTCCAAGGAGACCATGAGGGAGGGGACGATCATCAGAGCCGCGATCAAGATCACGAGCATCGGGAGAGCGGTCGCACCCGCTCCTCTGCCTGGGGAACTGGACTTCGAAGAAACATGCCGCGGCATATCGGCACACCCACCTGGCCTAGGGGCCGTGTGAATGAGGCCATCCTAGGTGATAATCCTATCTTCCGTAATGTTACGGGAATCGAGTCAATAGCCTTGCGACGGAGAATGATGAAAGCCTTTAATATTCACGAGGCATGGTCGGCAGACGATGGACGTCCTCCTGTTCCTGGTCAGCTTTGCCATCATCCTGGTGGGCTGCGAATACTTCACCAACAGCGTGGAATGGGTGGGCAGGCGCTTCAAGCTCTCCGAGGGAGCGGTAGGTAGCGTGCTCGCCGCCGTGGGAACGGCCATGCCGGAGACGCTCATCCCTCTCATAGCCATCCTCTTCGTGGGCGGGGAC
This sequence comes from Methanomassiliicoccales archaeon, assembly GCA_026394375.1. Classification (NCBI taxonomy): domain Archaea; kingdom Methanobacteriati; phylum Thermoplasmatota; class Thermoplasmata; order Methanomassiliicoccales; species Methanomassiliicoccales archaeon. The sequence continues at coordinate 67,454 of JAPKYJ010000022.1, read as the reverse complement.
TCGGGACAGGATATCGGAGTGGGGGCGATACTAGGAGCGCCGTTCATGCTCGCCACCCTGGCCATGTTCGTTTGCGGGTTGGCGCTGCTGATATTCGCCAAGCGCCGGAGGACGCGCACTTTGCATATCAATGGCAAGCTCATCCGCCGAGACCTGAGGTTCTTCCTCCTGGCGTATCTTCTGGCGGTCCTGGCTGCGTTCGTGCCGCCAGAGCTGTCCATCCTCCGCTGGATCGTGGGCGTTTCCTTGATCCCACTTTACATCTACTACATGTACGTCACCGTCAAATGCAAGGACGGAGCGTGCGAGGAAGGCGACCTGAAATGCCTCCATTTCCAGAAGTATGTCGACCGGGTCAGAAGCGGTCGCACGAACGGCTCCGTTGACGAAAAGGAGATGTTGGCGGACGATGTGAGCGAGGCGTTCCGGAAGGCAGTTTATAGGACCGAGCCTCCCACCTACCTCATCTTCGCGCAGTTGATCATGGGCCTGCTGGCAATCATCCTAGGCGCAAGCATCTTCGTGCAGCAGATCAACGCCGTGGCGGAGGCAATCAGCCTCAATCCGCTCATTCTGGCGCTGATCATTGCGCCCATCGCGACGGAGCTGCCGGAGAAGTTCAACTCCCTGCTTTGGATACGAGAGGGCAAGGACACCTATGCCATAGGCAATATCACGGGCGCAATGGTCTTCCAGAGCTGCATCCCGGTGACCATCGGTATATTGCTGACGGACTGGCACATATCCTTGGATAACCCGGTCCAATTCCTGCAGGCCAGCGCCATCGGTATCGCCCTCCTGTCTGGCTCAATGCTCTACTGGCGATCGAGCCATCGCGAACTGCACATGTCCGGCCTGATGATGGGCGGGCTGTTGTACGTGCTATTCATGGCCCTGGTGCTCTTCAAGATCTAGTCGGTCGGGCGTGTTATCACGCACGCTACCTTTGGCCGAATGCATTTTCTAATGCCTCGGCATCGTGCAGACGATGCCAACCTCCCTCTTGGTCGGCGCTCAGGATGCGGACCGCTTCGAGCGCTCCCGCCGCGTGAGCTGGATCGACATGGAGGCGGTGCAGAGGAAGAAGTGCCTGGTTGTGGGAGCAGGTGCCTTAGGCAACGAGGTCGTCAAGGACCTGGTGCTCTCCGGCTTTCGCAGGATCACAGTAGTGGACATGGACCACGTGGTTCGCTCGAACTTGAACCGTTGCCTCTTCTTCCGAGAGAGCGATGTCGCAGGGGGAGCGTCGAAAGCATCCACGGTGGCAGAGCGCGCGAAGGAACTATATCCAGAGGTCGAAATCTTGGCAATAGAAGCTCGTATCGAAGACCTGGCGGAAGGCGAGTTCCGGGCGCACGATCTGGTCTTCGGCTGCCTGGACAACATCGCGGCGCGGATGCACCTGAACGCCCATTCTTATCTCTGTGGCGTTCCGTACATCGACGGCGGGACCTCGTCCTCCAGCGGAAAAGTGCAGGTGGTGCTGCCTCCCGACACACCTTGCCTGCAATGCGCTACCAATCGTACGCATTCTAGGGTGCTGGAGAAGCGATACAGCTGCTCTGGTTCAGAGGTCTCCTATTTCAAGCCAAAACTGGCGGCGGAGATCACCACCACGAGCGTCATAGCTGCCATCCAGGTGAGGGAGGGTCTGAAGATCGTGAGCGGCCTGAGGAACGAATGCTTGAAGCACATAATGTTCTACAACGGGCTGAAGAACACGAGCGAGGTCTTCGAGGTCCCCCTGGACGAGGATTGCCCCGTTCATCCGCGCTGAGATATCGAGCTCTGGCTTGCCGTTATTCGTATTATCAGCTAGGCTAACTGTGATAGATAAGATTAATGAACACCCTGCCGGTCAAAGGGCTCGTGATCGGATGTCTGTGCACATACGCGTGAGGAACGCCGAGACCGGCTCCACGGTGGACATGGAACTGGAGGGCGAGAACACGGTCCACGAGATCATCGAGGGGGCGGCCGGCTATTGGGAGAAGGACCCGGGAGCCTATGTCATCAGAAGGGGCAAGCGGCTGCTCAAAGGCCAGCACACCGTCCTGGAATCTGGCATCGCGGAAGCTGATGAGCTGGAGCTGCTGCCGGACCCCGAGGGCGGCTAGATGCCGTTGCCCAGGGATGTGCTGTTGGCACGCATCCGTAACGAGCTCAACATCTGCCAGAGATGCCTGAGGCATCCTATCGAAATACATGCTGAGGGGCTGAATGAGATGCCGCTGGACATCGAGGTCAGCCTGGTGCAGATCCCCGCCTGCGAGAAGGTCAACGGAGAGATCAGACGCCGCTTCCATCATCGCTTCCGCATGACCATCTCCGAGGATTACCCATTCGTCAAGCCCCAAGTGGTATGGTGCACCCCCATCTTCCATCCCAACGTGATGCTGCCTGAGGATGGAGGATTGCTATGCAGCAAGCAGCTGGATGGCTGGAGTTTCAATTCCACCCTGTTGATGTTCATCAAAGGCATCGAGTACTTGCTGCTCAATCCCAATCCAGGAAGCCCATTCGGCACCCCTTCCTGCACAGAGGCCGCGCAGTACTTCAACACCCGAAAGGTGCCGCAACCGCCACTGGCCACTCTCCCCCAGCCCAAGGTGGTGCGCGCCCATTGAAACCTCCGAGCGTCGTGGCAGCTAGCGAGGCCAAGATCGAGGAGCGCCCCCCTCCGCCCGGGGAGCGCAGGACCTCTCACAAATGGCTGGGCGAACGCTCTAAGCAGGAATACGAACGGAAGAACGACAGATTGGAGCTGTATGTCTCCAAGTTATCGGAAGAGAAGATACGGAACCATGCCATGAGCGCCGCCCAGGACCGGCTGGAGGTCATGGGCTTCCTCCTGGGCAACGTCTACCGGAATGGAGACGTGATGTATTCCCTGGTGCGGGACGTGGCCACCACGGACCTGGAGGCTTCGTCGGTCAGAGTGCGGTTCCAGCGGGAAGGCATGGAAAGGCTCTTTGCCTCCATCGATGACTGCGGTTTCAGCTACATCCTGTTAGGCTGGTATCACTCCCACCCAGGGCACAGATGCTTCCTCTCGCCCACGGATGTGGATACCCAGACCGCCATGTTCAGCGAGAGATATCATTCCGCTCTGGTGATCGACCCCATCCACAAGGAGATTGAGGCCTTCTGCATTGAAAAGGGAAGAGCGGTCCGCAGACCGTTCGCCGTCTACTGGGACCAGTACCAGAACCCTTACTTCGGGGAAACGGTGAAGAGGCGGAGGTTGAAGACGGAGGGCTCTTCGCCACCTGAGAATGAGTCGACTGGGCCCTAGACCCAGATGGCGTGCCGCCTGCGCATGGAGCTCTCGGTCTGCTTCAGCCTCTCCATGAGCACCGGCACCAGGGAATCGAGCAGTAGATATGATGCAGCCTCGAACAGCGTGCCCAGGGGCGCCAGACGAGGCCTGTTCTCGTCCGTGTGGATCGGCAATTCCACGACGATGTTGGAAGCACTACCGAGCTTGGAATGGCCCGAGCTGGTGACCAGCGCCACCTTGGCCCCGATCCTGCCGACGATGTTCGCCGTCTGCACCGCGGACATGGTCTCACCGGTGTTGGAGATGATGATGACCAGATCACCCGATTCCACGATCGGCGTTGTCGTTTCCCCGATGAAATGCACGTCCAGGCCCATCTGCACCAGACGCACGGAGAATGCCCGAGCGACCAGGCCAGATCTCCCCACACCGTAGACGAACACCTTCTTGGCGGCGATTATCGAGTCTACGAATTGATCTAGTGACTTGTCATCCACCCGGTCCAGTGCCCGCTGTGCCTCGTTGATGATGTACTTGGCGGCTTCTCTCATTCCTCGTCATCTTCCTCTTCTTCTTCATAGTTGCCCCGGTGAGAGCGCTTGGCCGGCTTGGAGGGCTTCTTGCCCTTCTTCTCCTTCTTCTCCTTCTCCTCTTTCTCCGGCTTCTCGGACTTGTCCTCTTTCTTCGTCTTGACGTCCTTGACCACTTTCTTAGTGAGGATGCGCTCGAAGATGACCTTCATGTACATGGCGTCGTGCTCTAGCAAAGGTGATGAAGAGATGATAGTGCAGTTGGGGTTCGCTTCTACCAGGTACTCGGCCAGCGGCTCGAACCTCAGATCGCCCTTCTTTATCGGCGTGACCCGTTTCTCATTCCCACCCTCGTGCTCCACGCCGGAGAAGTGGGTGTAGTAGAGCTTGCCCACGTGCTTCTTCGTCTTATCGAACAGCTCCGCGAAATCGGACGGTTCCCTCAGCTTCCCGTTCTCACGAGCGTGATAGTGGGCGAAATTGATGACCGGCACCGGTCCATCGACGTCATCGCAGAGGTTCAGGATCTCGTTCAGCGAGCCCCATACCTCCAGCCTTCCGGAGAGTTCCAGGCCCAGCTTGGGCCGGATCTTGTTCTGCTTCCACCAATCGGCTATGGTGCCGAGGTTCTCCTTGATGCTCTCGGTGGCCTTCTTCTTGCTCAAATGTCCGTAGAGGCCGATATGGGTGGTCACCATGGCCCCTCCCATCTGATCGGTCATGATGCCCGCCCAGCGGATGGAGTTCATGGACTTCTTGGTCAGCTCGCTGTTGCTGATCAGGTCCATGTAGTAGGGGGTGTGCATGGAGAGCTCAACGTCCAACTCCTTGCCCATCTTCCCCAGCGCCTGCAGCTCTCGGTAGTTCTGGACCAAGCCAGAGGAGAGGGTGATGAGGCTGTCCTCCTCTTTGATCTTCTCTTCTAGGTTGGTGATGTGCACCTCTTTCTTGCCCTTACGGCGCACGATCTCCACGATGAGGTCGCTCTCGATCTCCAGCGGCTTCATCCCCACTTCCCCCTCGTCCGGGAAGCGCTCCACCACATTGACGCGGACCATCTGCACCTCCATGGCGTTGAGGCCGAGGTTGTGCACGTCCTCGATGCCGTCCTTCAGCGTCCTTCCCTTGCAAGAAAGAGGAATGCCAGCGGGGCCAAAGCGGATCATGGGTACACCTGAGGTATTCCGTTATCAAGGACGGTCTATATAAGGGCTCTTTGATTCTCAGGGGATGCGCGGTTGTCGTCTTCCCTGCGACGTGCTGCCACCGAGCCAGCTGCCGTTCCTGGTCTCGTCCAGCAGGCGTTCCCTTCCTGCAAACCTTTATTAAAGACCTCTCTATTAGAGCCTCCTACCCAATGTCGGGAGAGTCAGAACCATGAAGGACAGTAAGAAGACGGACCCGAACCTGATGCTCCTCATCAGCAACCTGAAGGAGCAATCGCGGGAGAAGGGTGCCGATATCTGGCGAGACATTGCGCTTAGGTTCGAGAAGCCGAGCCGCAGCTGGGCCGAGGTCAACCTTAGCCGGTTGGAGCGCTACGCCCAGGAAGGAGACATCATCGTCGTACCGGGAAAGGTGCTGGGGGCGGGAAGCATCAGCAAGAAGCTGACCGTGGCAGCATACAGATTCTCCGGCTCGGCGGCGAAGAAGATCGAGGCGGCCGGCGGCAGGCAGCTTACCATCCCGGAACTGGTGCGCGAGGCGCCCAGCGGCCGGGACGTGCGCATCATGGGGTGAGAAGATGGTCACCGTTATCGATGCCGATGGCAATATCCTGGGAAGGCTGTGCACCACCGTGGCCAAGAAGATACTCCAGGGCGAGGACGTGGTCGTGGTGAACGCTGAGAAGGCCATAGTGACCGGTTCGCACGAGCATGTGTTCGCCTCTTACAAGCAGAAGAAGCGCCGAGGCAAGGTCATCCACGGACCGTTCTACCCCAGGCGGGCGGATCTGATATTCAAGCGCACGGTGCGCGGCATGCTCCCTTGGGACAGGCCAATTGGACGAGATGCCTACCGCAAGCTGAAGGTGTACGTCGGCGTTCCGAAGGAGTTCGAGGCCTCGGAGAAGGTCAAGTTCGAGGGTGCGACGGGCCGGTTCAGCCGGGACAAATATGTCACGCTGAGCGAGGTCTCCGCGTACCTAGGGTCCAAGGTGAGGTGAGCAGATGGCGGAAATCGTTAACACCAGCGGTAAGAGGAAGATGGCGGTGGCGCGAGCATCCGTGCGCGATGGCACTGGAAAAGTGCGCGTGAACCGCGTGCCGGTGGACATCATGACGCCGGAGCTCGCTCGCTTGAAGGCCATGGAACCATTGATGCTGGTCCCAGAGCGGGCGGCGAAGGTGGATATCGACGTGAGCGTGCGCGGAGGCGGGGTCATGGGCCAGGCGGAAGCGGTCCGCACCGCCATCGCCAAGGGACTGGTGGAGTTCTTCAAGGATGAGGAGATGGAGCGGAGCTTCAAGTTGCTCGACAGGACGCTCGTCGTCTCCGACCCGAGGCGCAAGCTGCCCAAGAAGCCCCTGGGCCGCGGCGCGCGCAAGAAGCGCCAGAAGTCCTACAGGTGAGGAGAAATGATCATACCTGTCCGCTGCTTCACCTGCGGCAAGGTCATAGGATCCTCGTACCAGACCTTCGTCAAGAGGGTGCAGCTGGGCGAGGACCCCCAGACGGTGCTGGACGATCTAGGCCTGTCCCGGTACTGCTGCCGCCGCATGATCGTGGCGCACGCGGACCTGGTGGACGATATCATCCCCCTGGGCTGAAACACCTTACAATCCAATCTTTATCCGGGTCTGTGGGGTAGCTTGGTATCCTTCCAGCTTGGGGTGCTGGTGACTCCGGTTCAAATCCGGACAGACCCACCACTATCCATATCCAGTACTTTCATTCTTCTGCGCAATTGGGAAAATAGGTTCTCTTTGACAATGGTCCGGGTAGCACCAGCCCTCCCACGATCATGCGGACCACCGTTTCACGATACTCGGGTGTCCGAGTGCCAAGTGGATGCTCAAGTCACGTTTTCGCAGAGGAAAGGAAATGATAAATAATTTGTGCACCACCTACTTCTTGCTCCTACGCTTGCGCAGGACGAACAGCACCGCCCCCAGGATTACGGCAATCGCGATCACTGCCACCAGTATCAGCACTGTATTATCGCTCGTCGGGCTGTTGGATATGACCGCACCCATCGTCAATCCATAGAAATCGCCCCCTGGGGCGGGGAAATTCGAGGCGACGTATGCATGGCCTCTCGCGTCCGTACCTAGGATCCAATTGGCACCAACGGTGGTCGGCGCAACGAGTCCTGAGAATGTTATTGATGCCAGGGAGCTGCAGTCGGAGAACGCATAGTCCTCGATGGTAGTGACGCCGCTTCCTATGTTTACGGATGTCAGGGAGCTGCAGCTGGAGAACGCATTGTTTCCTATGGACGTGACATTATTCGGGATGGTCACAGATGTCAGGGAGCTGCAGTCGGAGAACGCATAGTCCCCGATGGAAGTGACGCCGTTGGAGATGATCAAGGAGGTCAGGGAGAAACAGTCGGAGAACGCATAGTCTTCGATAGTTGTGACGCTGTTAGGGATTGTGAATTTCCCCCCAGACTTTCCGGTCGGATACTGGATCAGAGTGGTCAAAGCCTTGTCGTACAGCACTCCATCTATGCTGGCATAGTGCGCGTTGTCTGCGTTCACATCTATCGAGGTCAAAGAGCTACAGGCACCGAACGCATGATCTCCTATGAACGTGACATTGTTCGGGATGGTCACCGAGGTCAGGGAGCTGCAAAAGGAGAACGCATACAGCCCGATTGATGTGACGCCTTTCCCTATGGTCACGTTGGTCAGGGAGGTGCAGGAAGTGAACGCACCGTTCCCGATGGTGGTGACGTTGTCGGGAATGGTCACGGAGATCAGGGAGGTGCAGGCGTAGAACGCATAGCCCCCGATGGACGTGACATTGTCGGGAATGGTCACGGAGATCAGGAAGGGGCAATCGTTGAACGCCCCGTACCCGATGGAGATGACGCTATCCGGTATCGTCACGGAGGTCAGGGGGGTGCAATCTTGGAACGCATAGTCCCCGATGGCCACCGTGGGATAGCCACCTAGTGTCGAGGGGATCGTGATCGCTCCGCCAGTGCCAGTGTATCCCGTGATAGTGGCAAAGCCGCCGCTCACTGTATAGGTATAGTCGCCCTCTGAGTCTGCGGCCACCGTATCTGTGGCAACGACGAAGAACGCGCCCAATAACAACAGTAGCACGAAGATCGTGGACCTCACGTTCTTGCATGTTTTCTGTTTCATGAACGCACCCGATCTGACATCACGCCTCAATTCAATAAAGATTAGCTGGAATTAGTAAGTCTGATTGATGCCTTAATGATTTGTGGCTTTGGCGCTGAACCCCCACAATCCTATCTATTGGTAATAGGAATGAAACGACTCGGTGTTCCGACCATTAAAATTTGCTTGAGTCTCCCAAAAATGAGGGTAAGGTGTTTCCTGAAAAAAAGCCAGTAATCCGTTTCGGTCATCTGTGAGCAGGCAGGATTTCGTCCTTAATTCCGAATGTAGAATCGTCGTGCTGGATAGGTCCTTCTGTTGAGTTCGGACAGACCCACCATTCACATCACTCCGTGCGGGCATCTCATCGATGACTTGCCATCTCGTACACCGATCCTTAAGCTGGGTCGAGGACCGGTCCCTGAAGAAGCAGGAAAACCTATTATGTCATGCAGATTTATTGTCCCCAATATGGCGAATGCCTTCTTGTATCTCGTTGGGGTGGCGATCGCTATCGCTATCGCCCTGGTGTTTCTCTTCTGGGTGCGAAGGATGGAACTGTATCATCGAGAACCGTGGAGCATGGTGATCTACGCTCTTGTCATAGGAGCTATCGTCGCCGGTGCAGGTGCGGTGATCCTGGTTCTGCTCGGTCTTCCCCTGGACGACTTCGGCGACTTCCAACCTTTCAGCGCCACCCTGCAAGGAGTGCTCGTGGCCATCCTGGTCGCTCCAATCGTGGAGGAAACGGTCAAGGCGGGTTCGCTCGTTGCCTTGCGTGGGCGCGTGGTCGAACCTGAAAACGGTCTGGTGTACGGCGCGGCCATTGGACTGGGATTTGCCATGATGGAGAACATTCTCTATTTCTATGGCGAGGTCTACTCCAGCGGGGCGAACGGACTGGCAGCCAGCGTCCTGATACGTACCTTCACTTCGACCGTCATGCATATGAGCACCGCAGCCATCGCCGGGTTCGGCGTGGGCATGCTGCTGACGAAGAAGAAGACCGGCAAAGCCCCCTGGTTCTCCTACGTGATCGCCGCCATCATCCTGCACGCCATCTTCAACCTCTTTGCCTCCGCGTCCATCATGGCAAGCGATCAGCTGACCAAGGATTTCGTGAACCTGATCTCCAGTGCGATCGTAGGGGGTGCAGTGGCCTGGTACGCCTTGATCTTCATGCGCAACAAGATCAAGCAGCTTGACCTGGAGAAGGAGATCAGAGAAGAGATAGGGATAGGCTAGCCCGTTTCAGGCATTCCTACGGGCAATCCCCCCTCCCCGCCGGCGTCAACCAGCGGAGGAGCGGACGACCACGGCAGAGAAGGGTCTGATGTAGACGAAGTGACTCCCGACACCCGCAGGGGTTAAGACTCCGTACTGGATTCTCCTGCAAGATAACTTGTCGTCTCGTTCACAAGAAGCCTATGACCAGCTTGCGGCCAGGATGAAGGAACTGTACGTGATGCGCTCTGCGCTGATGGTCGTCTACTGGGACATGGAAACGATGATGCCCCCTAAGGCGCTGCAGTTGCGCAGCGAACAGCTGGCCATGCTCGAGCTCACGCTACACAAGATGCAGGTCGACCAGCGGTTCGCGGCCCTACTCGATGAGGTTGAGACAAGCGCAGGCTTCGCCTCACTATCGGCCGGCCATAAGAGAGCCGTCGAGCTGGCACGGAGAGACTACAACGAAGCGTCGAAGCTGCCTGATGATCTCGTCACGGACCTCGCGAAGCAGCAGGCCCTGACCGTGGGCATCTGGAAGAAGGCCAAGGCTGCCAAGGACTATGACATGTTCAAGCCCGAGCTGGCTAAGATGATCCAGCTGAAGAAGCGCGCCGCCGACATCCTCATGCAGGTCAAGGGGACCAAGACGCCGTATGATGCGCTCATAGACACGTTCGAGCATGGAATGACCGCCCAGCGCATCGACCAAGTGTTCTCAGGCATGAGGGATGGGTTGATACGCATCATGAGAAAGGTGGAGACCTCGGGCAAGAAGATCGATGACTTGATCCTCTCGCGCAAGGTATCCTTCGCAGCTCAGCGGCGCATCAGCGAAGCGGCGATGAAGTTCATCGGCTTCGACACCACCAGCGCGAATGCAGCCGGAAGGCTGGATGAGACCGAGCATCCCTTCACAACCGGCTACTACGACGACGTCCGCATCACCACTCACTACTACGAAGACCGCTTCGTCTCCAGCCTCTTCAGCGTGCTGCATGAGGGTGGGCACGCCCTCTACGATCAGAACCTTCCGCGCGAATGGATGTACCAGACGATTGGCACGCCGTGCAGCTACGGCATACACGAGTCGCAGAGCCGCTTCGTGGAGAACATGGTCGGACGAAGCCCTGAGTTCCTGGCCTACTTCATGCCCCGGCTGCGTCGCATCACCGGAAGATCGCTCCGAGGAGTGAAGCTCAATGATTTCGTGGCCGCGGTCAACGCCGTCCAGCCGTCGAAGATACGGGTGGAGGCGGACGAGGTGACCTACGGGCTGCACGTGATAATCCGCTTTGAGATGGAGCGCGACATCTTCGCCGGCAAACTGTCAGTGGACGATCTGCCCCGGGCCTGGAACGAGAAGTACGAGAAGTATCTGGGCCTGGAGATCGAGAACGATTCGGAAGGCGTCATGCAGGATACCCACTGGGCCGCTGGCTCGTTCGGCTACTTCCCCAGCTACGCCCTGGGCAACATCTATGGAGGCATGTTCCTGAGAAAGATGAATGCTGACCTACCAGACTGGAAGCAGGACATTCGGCGTGGTGACTTCTCGAACGTGAAGCAATGGCTCGTGAGCAACGTGCATAGCAAGGGCAATCTGTACGACCCAGGCGATCTGGTCAGAGTGGTCACTGGCCAAGACTTGACCATCGAGCCCTTCCTGACGTACTTGGAGGAGAAGTGCAACAGACTCTGCTAATGTAAAGAGTTTCAAGACCAGGGCCCAAAGGCATCAAGGGAGAAGATGAAGAGGGCTCTGCTATCGGAGCAGCGCAGAATCGTCGAATGACTAGACTGCCAAGAGCAATTGGGAACTCAGGCAAGCCCTGGAAGAGCCCTGCGGAGACGCCCTTGGACTTGTCTGCGAAGCCATCACGCAAGGATGGTTCGCCGATAGCCTGGAATCGCAAGGCCTTGCAGAGGAGATGAGGAGGCACGTCAAGGTGGCGATGGAAATCTATCGCCGACTGAGTAACCGGACGATACTGGCTCAACTAGAAGCGCGCCTTCGTTGATCCGAACCTAGATCTTTGGCTCACCGTGGAGAGGGACCTGTGACGGTCGGGTTCTCAGAATGAGCGCACCACTCGGTCATCGATGCCTCGAAAAGCCTCACCTTGGGGAATCCCAGGAACCATCTGAGCACGACGAGCTGCGCGGCTGCCTTCCTCCCTGACCCACAGGAGCAAATGATATCGGCCTCGGGCCTCGCTCCTGTCGCTCGAACCACATCCTCGATCTCCTTCGCTGACCGCAACCGACAGAGGTTGCCCTCTTCGTAGAGGCTAGACCAGGGTAGGCTCACCGCTCCGGGGATGTGCCCAGGCTTGGGCCAAGGACTGGTTCCTTCATACTGCGCCTTCGGACGGAAGTCGATATGCACTGCTTCGTTCCTCATCACCATATCATGGAATTCACTGTATTCGACGAGCAGGTCCTGACGCACCTTGGGCCTAAAAACGCCCTTTCCAGCTGATCGGTAGCGAGTGGATATCTCCCTTTCCTCTTGACGCCAGAGATCGAACCCCCCATCGAGTATCCTGATATTTCTGTGCCCATACCGGACGAGAGAGTATGCGATCATGCCCTGCGGCACGCCGTCCCCCACGGGCGAGGAGGGATTGGTGCCGGTGTACACTACCGCCTCCCGGTCCTGGTCGATGCCTACTCAAGCGAGGACCTTTTCGGCCAGGTCGGTGTCAAGCCAACTGTGGAGAACCCCCCCCTGCCGAAAGCCGAAGGGATTCTTCGCCCAGGTAGACCGCACCCGGGATATGACCGCGTATGAAATCATGCACGTTCGGTTGGGCGTCTATGACCAGCACGTCTGCCTCGAGGTGCCTTTCCAACCAGCCGGTGCCGACCCAGCGCACCTCTCCTTCATCGGGAAAGATGTCTCGACCCATTCTGCATTCCCCTAGGTGGAACGGTCGCGAAGCTTATTGGAGGTTCGCATCGCCTTTATGCGAAGGGGCAGGGGCGACAGACTTATGAACGGCCGAATCTGAAGGAGACCGAGCAGGGAGGGCTGGTTCCAATGGCCAAGCGCAATATAATAAAAATCGATGAGGAGAAATGCACCGGCTGCGGCAAGTGCGTGCTGGCGTGCGCCGAAGGTGCCATCGAGATCAGAAGTGGAAAGGCAAGGGTCGTATCGGAAGTGTTCTGCGATGGCCTGGGAGCGTGCATCGGAGAATGTCCGGAAGGAGCTCTGATCATCGAGGAGCGCGAAGCGCCGGACTTCGACGAGGAGGCGGTGAAGAAGCACTTGAGCGATAAGAAGGGTGAGGTGATTCCCTTGGCCTGTCCCTCCGCGGCCTTGAGACGGATCCCCGTGCCGAAGTCGGAATCCAAGGGAGAAAAGCCGTCGGCACAGCTATCCAATTGGCCCGTGCAGTTGCGCCTGGCCCATCCCAACGCTCCCTACTTCAAGAACGCAAACCTGCTCCTGGCCGCCGATTGCACTGCCTTCGCCTACGCCGCCATGCACTCGGACTTCATCAAAGGGAAGGCGACGTTGATCGGCTGTCCGAAACTGGACGATGTGCCGGTATCCATCAACAGGCTGGCTGAGATACTCACCCTCAACAACATCAAGGATATCACACTGGTGCACATGGAGGTGCCGTGCTGCTCTGGTCTGGATCGTGTGGTGAAGAAGGCCATGGAGAAGTCAGGCAAGAGCGTGCCTGTGGAAACGGTGGTGATCTCCACCGATGGCACCGTGCTCCGGAGGTCCATTGCAGGCTGCGCCTGACCGAGCCCCGTCCCAAGTTCTTCCCAGACCTGTTCGCCATCCGGGACAGCTTCTATACAGCCGGGCCCCTTGAATAGTGATGGCAGTTGAGTTGCTGTGAACTAGGTGAGAATGAGGCCTATCCACCGCCCCTTCCAGATATCAGGAGGAAACGAACTTCGGCGAATCTGGCTTGGGAACGAAACACGCGACCTTTCTTTCCACAACCTCGATCCCCGCTTTGGCGAACGCCTCGTCCATGACCGCTTCAATGGAGCTCCGCAGCGGCTCTGGAGGAGAGCGCACCCTAGAGTTCAGTACCAGTTCGGCCACCCCTTCGAAGTATCTGCCCCCTTTGAGATCATCGACCTGTATCGAGTCCTCGACCAGGCTAATCTTGACACTTGCGCCCGGCGAATTCAAGAATATCTTCACATGCGCTATGTCGTCGGTCCTGAAGCGCTTGGCGATCTCCTTCATCATCCCCATTAATAGGTCGTAGGTGTCGATCTTGCCCGCCCCGGATGAGATTCTGCAGCTGACGCTGTACCATCCCATGGCAGCCTTCTCCATGGAGAAGATCCGCTGGTCGACCTTGGGTGCCTGCTTCGCCGTTTCTCTGTCGGAATCGATGATCTCCAAGATGCTCGAGACGTTCCTCTGGTCAATGGACGAGAACTCAATGATCTCTGCATCTGGCACCTGCCGCCCCACCTCCCGCACGACCGCCGCCCTTCCCTCTTCGGACAGCAGATCGACTTTGGAGATGACGATCACTTCGGCCTCGTGCATTTGATGGACCAAGATCATCTTCTTCGGACCAAGACCGAGGTTCTCTTGCCTCCCTGCATCCTCCAGGGCTCTTGGCCCATCTGCCACCACGAACAGAGGTGATACCTGGAACTCGTCCTTGTAGAGCGTCTTCATGGGGTTGATGACGGAGGCCATCAGACTGGTGGATGTCCCAATGGGCTCGGCGATTATAACGTCGGGCTTTCCGAAGGCGACCAAGCTCCTGGCGCTCTTCACGAACTCATCGAACTTGGTGCAGAAGCAGGCGCCGACCACCTCTCCAACGTCGACCCCCGCATTCTTCATGAACTGAGTATCGACCAGAACATTTCCCTGGTCGTTCATGACCACCGAAACGGACTTCCCCTGTTTGCTAAGCGCTCGAGCCACATGATAGGCTAGCGTTGTCTTCCCAGCTCCGAGGTATCCACCTAAGAATACAATTTTGGTCTTCATCGCAACGCCAGAATCCGTTCAGCGGGAAGCGCTTGTGTGTATTTATCCTTTAGACCTACCCCTTAGACTCCTTGGTTGGAGCGTGCCTCAGCGAAACAGATTCCCTGGTTCGTCTGAACAAGATGAAGAGGGGTCTTGGTCCGCACCACCATTCCAAAGCGATTCGATGGGCCTTCGGTCGAGTGCTCGATGCGGGTGCTTACCGAGCGGCGGGTGGTTATGAAGAGCAGGACGATGAAGTGGCCAGGAAGATCACGCCTGGAAAATGGAAGTTCAAGCCGGACGTGTCCAGACAAGTTCAAGACGAACATGTCAGACCTAGCCAGATAATCTCCAAGGAGGAGCCAGAGCAGCCTCAACCGGTACAACCGACTAACCAGCAACCTGCACCGGCGTATCAGCAGCAGTACCAGCAGCCCCCGCAGCAGTACGCGCCGCCACAGGACCAACAATACCAACCGCCGCAGAACCGGCAGCCTTGACCGGGTCCAAGCGCCCCCTTCTTCACTTTTACACATGGTCAGGCTAGGCCTTGCTACCGTCCTGGAACATGACCACTTCTCCAAAAAGACAGATGCTGCATTCACCGAAGACCAGCGCCCCTCCCTCCGGAATGGCGAAGATGTGCCGGTCCGTTGAAAGTCCCTCCAGTTCTTGATCTTGGGAAGGTTCGTAGTGCACCGCCACACTGAAATCGACCAGGCCCAGGCCGCTGCCGATGCTCAATCGCCCTCCTTCTACCTCGGGCCGGAGCACGAACTCCTTGCAGAGCGCCAGCGCCCCCGCCGAATTGCCTAGGATGACCTTGTCATAGACGCGGATGAGGTGGGCCGCGCCGGTGTTGCGCATCCGATCGAGAAGCAGCCTGGTGTCGCCGCCGGGCAGATAGATGAGGTCGGACTGCTCCACTAACTGCACCATCTCGGTGTAAGGAAGCGAGACCTCCACGAAGCGCACGGCTCTCGCACCCAGCTCCTTGAAGTACTCCACCATGAGCCAGCGATACTTGTCCTCGCGCGCCGTCGTCTTGGATGTCCAAGGGAACACCAAAACGGAAGGCGACCCACCGGCCTCTTGGAAGGCTTGCTGGTCGATCTCCTTTGAATTCCTTTCCTGCAGGTCCTCGCCGCCGAGGAAATAGAGCCGAAGCATCCGCTTCCGACAATGCCGCCACCGGAGATAATGCTATTCAATGGCGTTCAGATTCTCCGACCCACTATCGCTTCTTCCCGTCCTCTTCCGCCTTCATCTCCGTTCGAAGTGTTCGCCTGAGGGAGTAGTCGTCTGAGTACTCCTCGCTAGTGACGGCGATCGAAACCTTTTGTGCCTCACCATCCAGTTCCATGAGCGGAGCGCCCGCTCCCTTGTTGATCTTGATCAAGAAGTCCCGCACGAACTCCAGGTCCTCCCGGCTCGAGCCCTCCGGCAAGTTGATGATGAACATCCACACCTCGCGGACGCCGTCCAGCACCACGCGGATGTCCGCCGCCTTCAGCAGCTTCAAGAACCGCTCCCGGTCCTTCTTGCGCAGGGAGAGCTCCACTAGTCTCTTCCTCCAAACGTCCCCCGCCTCGGGCAGGAGCGTCTCCTCGCCTAGTATCTTCCACATGAGGGTGAACTCCTTTGGCTGATAGGTCAGCTACCCACGATCAAGATCATGGGCTTGTAACTATGCTCGATCTTATCCAAGGTGTCACAGCACGCTACATTTGGTCGGCTGACTCCTGCCTGCAAGGCAGGGTGGCATCTGCCACGGCGGCCTACTCCATCAGGAGCGTTCAAATGCCTTTCCCGCAGACCGTTGCCAGTCCCGTGCCCGATGGAGCGATGTGTACGCCACGGTCATTCGGGCATTTGAACTTTATCGCCATTCATCCCACGACTGAAGTTCGTGGGTTTTCTGGCGACATACTTATAAAACCATTGTCCCAGTCTGCCAGACAGTGGCATTCAAGGGCGTCCTATGGGCGGCGAAGGAGCGTGAAGAGGGGGTCCGTGACAATTTTTATCAAGGAGCGGCGCCTTCCTCCTGCCGATGTCGGTCCGCACCGAGCTCGTGCACAAGCGCCGGGACGTAGCCCTGGTCCTTCTGCGATGGAGGCATGAGGCCAGCTTGGCGGAGAAGCTCGCCGCGTCCCTCCTGGTGGCACTACTGACCGCCTTGGCTGCGCAGATAAGACTGCAGTTGCCGTTCACGCCCGTGCCCTTCACCGGCCAAGTGCTCATCGTGCTCCTCTCCGGCTTCCTCTTGGGCAGGTTCGCACCGATCAGCATGGGCATGTACCTGGGCCTGGGAGCGACCTTCGGCTGGTTCAGCGGATTCCAGGGGATCGCGGCTTTCACAGGCATCACCTCTGGCTACCTTTTCGGTTTCGTGCTCGCCGCCGCCATCGTCGGGCATCTCGCATCCAGCAAGAGGGTTTGGAGCTTGACGGGCATAAGCGTGGTGATGAGCCTTGGCCTGGGAGCGATATATCTTTGCGGGGCGAGTTGGCTCTGCCTCTTCTGGGGCATGGGCCCGATCCAAGCCATAGCCCTCGGTGTGATTCCTTTCATCCTAGTGGATGCCTTGAAGCTGGGTATCGCAGCCACGGTGGCACGTGGCATCTCCTCAAGCGAAGCGAGCTGATCTCCCTCGAGCAAGGGGTTAAGTAAATCCAAGCGCTTCCGAAAGGCGATGCCAGAGAGGCTGCCGCCGCACACGCATTGCATCCAGTGCGACAATCCCGTGCCCGAAGGGGAGGAGTACTGCTCCGAGGAATGCAAGGCGACCTACCAGAAACGGATGAAGGACAGCACCCGCCGCTCCTGGATCTTCTTCGCCGTGGTGGTCGTCATCATGGTGCTAATGGCGATGGTGACCGTTTTCGCCGTCTGATTAGACACCTTGGACGGCGTCTATCATGCGCAGCACCTGTTTCGTCTCTTGAACGTCATGCGCTCGAATGATGCTCGCTCCATTCATAGCCGCCGCGGCCGCTGTCGCGAGGCTTCCCTGTAGCAAGCTCGCCTCATCCTCACCCAAGATCTTGCGGATGAACGACTTTCGCGAAGCGCCGATCAGAAGTGGATGACCTAGGCTGCGGTACTCCGGCAGGCGCCTGAGGATCTCCAGGTTGTGCCCGACCGTCTTGCCGAAGCCGATGCCAGGGTCCAGTACTATCTGTCTCTCGTCCAAGCCTCCCTTCTTGGCGACGTCGATCCTTTCCTGGAAGAAGAGAAGAATATCACCCACCACGTCCTGGTAGTCAGGGGAGAGCTGCATGGTCTTGGGGTCACCAAGCATATGCATGAGCACGACCGGAAGCTCGTGCTCAATGGCCACTCTGACCATTCGCGCATCGCGCAGACCACTGACGTCGTTGATCATGCTCACGCCCAGCTTGGCTGCCGCCTCCGCCACGACGGGATGCCTGGTATCGATGGAGACGGGCACGTCGAGCGAAGGGATGATGTCTCTGAGCACCGGAAGCACCCTCGCCTTCTCCTCTTTCTGGCTCGTTTCCGCCGCGCCCGGGCGGGTGGACTCCCCTCCGACGTCGATGATGTCAGCGCCCTCCTCCGCCATCTGGAATGCCCGTTTCACCGCCGCTTCCTTCTTCAGGTATCTTCCTCCGTCGGAGAATGAGTCCGGGGTCACGTTCAGAACGCCCATGACCAAGGTGCCTTCCGATCGGAGCTCTCCTCCAGGCAGTCTGACATGGAATGACTTCCTTGCATGGAAATTGCCCAGTGCCTGGGTGATGAAATCGTAGGATGTGCCTTCGTCCACCCCGCAGGACAGCGGTCGCAGCAGTCCTGATTCGAAAACGAGCATGATCCGCTTGAGGTTCTCGGAATGACATGTGGCCACATCGCCTCCCAGTTCCTCAGTCAGGAAGGCCACCTTCTCCAACTCCTCCTCCGACCTCGCCTCGGCGTACAGGAAGATGCTCTGCCACAGGTCCTCTGCTCTCTCCACTGGCGGCTGCACAGCGAATCGCCGCCATTCCGCCTGCGCCTCGAGCATGCTCGAGTATACTCGGACCCTAACGATCATGACCGATCACCAGAGGCTCGATCAGCTCCACCAGGTCCATCACTTCTACATCGCATCCTGATCCATCCTTCCCCGCACGCAGATTGGAAACGCAGAATGGACAGGAGGTCACGAGAATATCCGCGAAGGCAGCTTCGTCCACCCGGCGGGCGGCGATCTGCCTTGACAGTTCGGGATAGGCCGAGCGCACTCCTCCGCCGCCACCGCAGCAGCGAGCGGTCTCCTTGTTCCTTGGCATCTCCTGGAACTGGGCATCGGGGATGCGGGCCAGCACTTTCCTGGGTGCATCGTACACCCCACTGTGCCTTCCCAGGTGGCAGGGGTCGTGATAGGTGATCTTCTTGGACATGGACCGGAGCTTGAGATCCTTCCTGGCCAGGAACTCCGAGATATGGCGCACCTCGAACCCCACGTCCAAATGCTTCGGGTATTCCTCTTTGAACATGCGATAGCAGCCGGCGCAGGAGAACACGACCTCCTCGACCCCTTGTCCCGCGATCGAATCAACATTGCGTTGCATCAGCTCCTGGACCTCGTCCTCGTTCCAGCCGATGCGCTGCAGCACGCTGCCGCAGCATGCTTCGTCCACCAGGGTGAAATCCTCACCGAGCTTGTTCAGGAGGGATAGACTGGAGCGTGCTATCCCCAGGTTGCGGTAGGCGGCCGTGCAGCCGGCGAAATAGCCTAGCTTGGCCCGGCCTTTCTTTATGCCCAGAGCATGAGCGACGCTCCTTTCCTCCCCGTACGGATTACCGTTGCGAAGGATGCTCTCCGCCAGCTGACGGTGTTTGGGGAGGAGCGCTCCAGCCGCCACCAGATCGCGGCGGCATCTCTCCACCACGTCCACCACCTCGATGCCGGAGGGACAGCGGCGCTCGCAATCCTTGCAGGTGGTGCACTGATAGATGTGCTCCACCACGCTCTCGTCCGCGGGAATGTCCCCGTTCAGCAGGCCGTAGGATAGGATGATACGGCCCCGGGCCACGCTCGCTTCCCATCCGACGCTCTCGAAGGTCGGGCATACGGATTTGCAGAAGCCGCAGTAGGTGCAGGTCATCATGCTGCTCTTGGCGCCTTCCAGATTCTTCGTCTCGATGCGCTCAACCATTGCCTGTCAACCTCGGCACTAGGACGCTGCCCTCGTACATGACGAGTACCTTTGCCTTTGGATCCACCAATAATGCGGAATCCACGGCCTCTTGGACGCTGGAGAAGGGATGGATGTTGATCTTGCTCAGGTCATCTGGTCTCAGTGAGGTGACGCCGCAAATCTTGCCCTTCTTCGCGATCTCCGCCATCTTGGCCGCCTTATGATACCCTAGCCTATACTCGGTTTCAAGGTTGCGGAGGATCTCTTCAAGGTCCGCGGAGCGGGAGAGCTGATCGTAGTAGGTCCTGTCGCCGATGCCGTCACGACATTCGGAAACGAATATGAGCGTTCCTCCAGGCTTCAGCGCCCACTTGGCGTTGTCCATGGCCTTTTGCGATTGGTAGAGGTCGATGTCCATAGGGTACTGCGCGATCGAGATGACCACGCCCGCTCTCTCCTTGATAGGGACGCAGAAGACCTGGTTGGCATACTCGACCGCCTTGCGGAAGGAACGATGCAGGTCGCCCGCCACCACCCGGTAGATACTCTGATGCCGATCGAGGACCACCTGGACGGCGAAGATATCTTTGTTCTCGATGCACTTGATGGCATCCATCATGTCCTCGTGCACGGGATTGCCCTCCAATCTCAGAACTTGCGCCTCTGGCCTCATGGCGAGGCGATGATTCTGCTCGATGGACTTATGAGCCGCAACCCCAGGTAGAAATGACTTCCTGCCGCCTGTGTAGCCGGCGAAGTAGTGCGGCTCCACACTGGTTATTATGAGCAACCTATCTGCCTCAGCGGCCATCTCGTTCACCAGCATCTCCGTGCCGTTCTTGGAACGGCCTAGGTGGACCATTCTGTCCTTGCGGGAATCGTGCGCCTTGATCCTGTCGGCCAAGAGAGGATACCAGCGTCCGAAGATCATCTGGTACTCGGGTACCGTGGGCGGGCGATGAGCTCCCGTGGCCACTAGATAACGGAATCGCTTCAGATCAGCGAATTCCGATATGGCTTCCAGAACCAATGACGTCGGGGTCGGCCTGGTCCCATCGTTGACGATGAAAACCGTTTCTCCATCCCCTTCCAGAAAGGATAGGAGTGAGTTGAGACCTAGCGGATTGAGGAGTCCTTTTCTGATCTCCTGCTGCGGCTCACCACACTCCACCTCGTTAGGTCGAAGGACGGCCGAGAGATTCTCATCCGGAACCTCCAATATCTGATGACCATCTTTTCCATAGGGAAGCTCGAGCCTCATGATGCCAGAACCGATTGAACGCTGGCGGCCCTATTAACTCTTTGCAGCAGTCGGCGGAAGGGTGGATCTCCAATTCCAGGCCGGCACGAAAAAGGTAATCTGTAGGAGCGACGAATTAGTGACGATGAGTAGGCTTGAGGAGATCGGGGAGAAAGAAGCGGTCAGACGCATACTGGCGCAGATAGCGGAGACGGAATCATCCTCCAACGTCGGACCTGGGGATGATGCGGCGGCAGTGGACCTGGGTGTCATCTACCTCGTGGCCAGCACTGACCTCATAGCACAGAAGACGCACTTCCTCCCCGGTATGACGCACAAGCAGATGGGCTGGACTGTGGCCGCGGTCAATCTGAGCGATGTCGCCGCCATGGGCGCAAAGCCCATCGGTGTACTGGTCTCCATGGGTCTGCCCCGAGACCTGGAATTCGAGCACCTGGATGAGATCATTGATGGGGTCATGGAGTGTTGCGAATCGGTTGGCACCGAGCTTCTGGGCGGGGATACCAAGGAGACGCCGGAGATTGTGCTCGCCGGCACGGGGATCGGCACCGTTCCGAAGCGCGGTATCCTTCTGCGGAAGGGAGCGTCCCCCGGAGATTTGCTTGGGGTCACCGGTTCCCTAGGCCTGGCCGCGGCGGGATACCACTCCCTGATCAAGGGCCTTGGCAACAGAAAATCGGAGAAGGCGCTCCTTGAACCCAAGCCCCGGATCAAGGAAGGGATGGCTCTGTCCTCCTCAGGCTGTGTGACCTCCTGTATGGACATCTCCGATGGATTGGCTGCTTCGGTGCATGCGCTCTCTGAAGCGGGCCGCGTGAGCTTCGAGGTTGACTATGGAGCGATACCGGTGGAGAAGGACGTGGTGGAGATCGCCAAGCAGGCGAACGTCAAACCGGAGGACCTTGTGCTGTACTATGGGGGCGACTACCATCTGCTGTTCACATTCAAGCCCGAAGGGCTGAACATGCTCAGATCCCGCCTGGGGAATACCTTCATGGTCATAGGTAAGGCCAAGCCAGGCGGAGAGAACACGCTGACCAGGGGAGGCAGGACCGCTCCGCTGGATAAGAGGGGCTATGAGCATTTCCGTTGAGAAGGGCAAGCACGAGGCCAAGTTCTGGAAGACAGAGGGCGACAGGACTGCCTGCTACCTCTGTCCGCACCATTGCAAGCTGAGCGAGGGCAAGTACGGCATCTGCGGCGTGCGCCAGAATCAAGGGGGAAAGCTGTATTCGCTCATCTATGGCCGCGCTTCGGGCGTGCACATAGACCCGATAGAAAAGAAACCGCTGTTTCATTTCCTGCCTGGCGAGCCAATTCTATCCCTAGGAAGCGTGGGCTGTAATCTGCGCTGTCAGCACTGCCAGAACTTCAGCATCTCCCAGGCGAAGGTGCAGGAGACCCACCTAGAAGGGATGAGACCGGAGGACGTCTCCCGCATTGCAATGGAGAACGGCTGCCGCGCCATCGCATATACATACAACGAACCGACCATCTGGCACGAGTTCACCTATGACGCATCGAAGATAGCCAAAGGAAAGGGATTGCGCACCGTCTACGTGACCAACGGATTCATCGAGGAGGAGCCGTTGAGAGAGATCGCTCCTTACCTGGACGCCATGAACATCGACGTGAAAGGATTCCGAGATGATTTCTACAAGAGTGTATGCAAGGCGCGCTTAGAACCCGTGCTCAAGGCCACCATACTGGCACACCAGCTGGGCATCCATATCGAGCTCACTTACCTCATCATCCCGGGCAAGAACGACAGCGAAACGGAGATGCGGGATTTCGCCCGCTGGGTCTCCAATGAGCTGGCGAAATCCGTGCCGGTGCACTTCACCCGCTTCCACCCCGACTACATGATGAACGACGTCCCGGCGACCCCCATCAAGACCCTCGCGCTGGCAAGGGGAATAGCCAAGGAGGAAGGGTTGAAGTTCGTGTACACTGGCAACTACCTCTCCGAGGAGGACGAGGATACTCGCTGCCCGAAGTGCGGAACGCTCATCATCCACCGGATCGGCTTCAATGTCGAGAAGGTGAACTTTTGGGGTTCAAGCTGCCCGAAGTGCGGTGAGGACCTGCACATAGTGCCCTAGCAGCCTTCTTGGGAAGCGCCCAATAGGACCGCGAAGACACATGATCAACATGAGTGTAGGACCAGTGCGTTTCACCGAGGCAGCTAGCCGAGATCTATTGCCGCTCCCCGTTGCCACGACTGCCTCTTGGTTGATGGCTGTGATCCTAGTGAGTCAATAGCATGACGATGTTCCCCACGACCGCGGAGAATATTATCGAAACGGTCATGGGGATGAGGAATGGGATCTTGGGTGTGACCCAGATCTCGTCCACGCCCGCCTGCAGCAGCGCATCTAGGATCGCGTTCTCATCCTCATCCTCCTTCGGAAAGTAGACGAACTTCCTCTCCCCGTTCACCATACGCTCCATGGACCAGACGAACTTTCCCCGGGCGTCCTGGATGGTGGTGCGATATCCGAGAAGCATGGCTGGAAGGCGCACTTCCTTCTTTGCTGCGTTATAGAACAGCAGGCCCAATGGCACCGCGATGGAGAGAAGGGCAGCGTTGAACAGCACTAGTAGAGAGAAGGGGAAGACCACCGTGGCCAGATCGGAGGTGATGTGAATCAATGGCAAGCCCTCGATGATCGGGTAGGCCGGGAAAAGGATGGAGAGAGCCATGAGCCCCTTGGCATCGGCGCCTCCCTTGATGATGTCGAACTGGTAGAGCAGGAATATGATTGCGAACATCACCAACACCGCTGCCAGCCTCCAGAACAGCACCTCGTCCTTCAGGTTAACGAAAAGATAGGCTAGTGTGGCGATGCCGAGAGCGTAGAGCACGATGGGCACCGGGTTGATGCCGTCCTCGAGCATTCCTTTCCTGTCCCAGAAGAGATCAACGAACACGAAGCCAATGGGAAACAGAAACAGAAAGTAGAGCCAATTGGCGCTTGCGAGGACGAGTTCGGTGGCGATGAGCGTTAGGCCCACGACGCCCATGACAAGCCAGTAGCCGTCTTTAGCGACCCGCGTCCTCCAATCACTGTAGGAGGCCAGCAAGCATATGACCAGGGCGACTCCCAAACGCAGGAGGTCCAGCAGCTCCATCGCTGGAGGAATCGGTTGCCCGCATATCAATCATTGCGCCCAGTTACGGCCAAATGGCAACGACCGGGGCGGTCAAGGCCAAGCTTTATGTTTTCGTTGACTATGCACCGCACCACCCAAGGTAAGCCGCCTGAAAGCTGGTGCTAGGAGAGGCGTGGCCGCTTCGATGCTAGTGGCATTGACCGCAGCGCTCATGGCCATCGCTCTCGTCGCCCCTGCCGCCGCGGCCTCACCGATCAACGTGTTCTTGGTCGACAACTACAGCAAAGAGACGACCGCAGGGCACTCGGTAGAGTTCAAGTGGGTGGTCTTCAACAACGGGACGACCCCTTACCTGGTCAAACTGAACCGCACCGTGTCCTCGGCCTCGGACATGACCGCTGAGTTCGCCGAGAACTACTTCACCCTCCAGCCCGGAGAGTCGCACTCAACGGTCATGAAGGTGAGCACCGACCCGGCCATGGATTCCCGGGACGTAACCTTCCTCGTTACCCTGACCCTCACCCGGATGAGCGACCCCTCTCAAATGGAACAGGTGCAAGAGACCGTCCATCTGAAGATCAAAGCGGTCATCGGAGCCGGAGCTGGTCAGAACAAAATCTTCGGCATCTGGGACAACTTCTTGCCGGCGCCCTTCGACACCAACCTGGGTGCGTTCCTGTTCTCAATCCTGGGATGGGTGCTGATCGCCCTCTTCCTCACCTTCGTGGTGGACCCCCTCGTCCACGCCATCACCAAGAACACCAACACCACCCTGGATGACGAATTGCTGAAAATCCTGCGCGGGCCGATTTTCGTTTTCGTCATCGTGTTCGGCGCGGTAACCTCGGTGGAGATCCTCAACCTCGACCGGGACGTCATCGCCAACATCGAGTTCATCTATCACATCGCGGTCATAATTTTGCTCGTCTGGGTGGTCGGCATGATGGCCATCCTCGGAATGCTCGGATACGACCTCACCGCTCTGCTGGCAGGCGTGGGCTTCCTCGGCATCGTGATCGGTTTCGCGGCCCAATCGACCTTGTCCAACTTCTTCGCTGGCCTGCAATTATTGACGGACCGCCCTTTCAAGGTGGGCGACACGCTACAGCTGGAGAGCGGCGAAGTGTGCGAAGTGAAGAAGATCGGCATGCGAGCGACCGAGCTTCTGGACGGCTCCGAATGCTAGTGAAGATCAATACAGCCTATGGGTCGGACGTGAAAAAGGTCAGCACTATCTTGAGGCAAACGGCGCTCGAGCATTCGAACGTCCTGAAGCATGCAGAACATCAGCCAGTGGTGCGTTTCTCGGACTTCGGCGATTCGTCGCTCGTGTTCAAGGTGTTCATCTACATCGACGACGTAGCCAATCGCCACAAGGTGACTTCTGAGTATCGGAAGGCGGTCTACGAGCGCTTCGCGGCGGAAGGCATCGGGATACCATTCCCGCAGCGCGTGGTGCACTTCGTCGACGAAACGAAAAAGTCAGAGCGGAATTGAGCTCACATCAGATGCAGACCGAGGTCACGGGCCAGTTCGATTGCTTCTTCGTAATCTTTGATCTTGACCCCAGAGCGCAATTCTGGATAATCTCTGGCCAAATGCATCGGCCGGTATTGGTCCATGACATTCACCAGTGCGTTCGGCGTGTTCTCGGCCAGCCATCGGAGGATGGGCTTGGTGCAGCATTCCAGATGTCCTGGAAGCATGAGGTGGCGCACGATGAGGTCGGCGTGCTTCGCCGCCTGGATGTGATTGCGCGAAACCACCGGAAAGTAGTCTGGAATCTTTGACAGGCGCTGAGCGCATTCGTCGTTGCCGTACTTGAAGTCGGCCAGGTAGAGATCCACCATGCCGTGCAGCAGGCTCATGCACCGCTCGGACATGTACATGTTCGAGTTCCATATCTGGGGGATGTTGGCCCGGCATTGGTTGAGCACTTGCAGCACGTATCGCAGGTTGGGGGTCGGCTCGCCACCCACCCAGTTGACGTTCCTGGCCTTCTCTCCCCATTCCCTCACCAGGCTCACGTGGAAGCCCGCTCTCCCCACGTCCGTGAGATTCTCAATCCGCCGGGCTAGGCTCTCGGGGGGCACTTCGCGTCCTGCTCGAGGATCGGTGGAGATGTCAAAGTTCTGGCAGAAGACGCATTGGAGGTTGCAGCCGGCGAAGAAGACGGTGAATGAGGGGACGAGGGGCGCTTCCTCACCATGATGAAGGAACATGCTGACGATGCGCGCTTCTCCCACACCGCACTTGCCCTTCTTGCCCGCTAAGCGGTCCACGCGGCAACGGTGCTCGCAGAGCTCGCATCGCTTGATCATCCTCTCCATCAGCTGCAACTTGAGGCGGAGAAGATCGCCTTCTCCCTCCTGAACCTCTCTGCTCGGAGGTCCCGTTCCCAGACTCCCCACGGAACGGTCGTGCACCTTCCAGAGATCGTCGTCCGCATCAGAATCGTCGAATGATAGGGGGAACGACTTGGCCAGGGAGTAGGCCGGGCTCCTGCTTCCTTTGAGTATGGAATGGTAGCGATGCAGCGGGTCCATCTTAGCTCGTTCCTTATCCCCTGCCTGATTTAATTCCTTTCCTTGGTTGGCGGTGCTTTCGAACGCAAGGGCTTTCTACGACCGCTGCCAATATTGAAGCGCCCGGTGGGTTCTCCCACCTGGTCAAGGAAGGCGTTCACCATGGACGTGTCAGCAGCGATCCAGAAGCGGCGGAGCATCCGCAAGTACAAGGCCAAAGAGATACCGCACGATCTGCTCATGGAGGTTCTGGAGGCAGCCAGACTGGCACCTTCCGGAGCGAACAAGCAGCCGTGGCAGCTGGTCGTGGTCACGAACCCGGAACGGAGGAAGGCCCTGGTGCCCATCTGCAAGGAGCAGAAGTTCGTGGGGGAATGCTCGGCCTTCATCGCTGGCATCGACGACACCACCCAGAAATGGGCCAGGGTGGATGTGGCCATCGCCCTGGAGCATATAGCGTTGATCGCGGTGGAAAAGGGATTGGGGACCTGCTGGATCGGCGCCTTCGATCAGGAGAAGATGGCGGCCTTCCTTGGCCTGCCCAAGGGTCTGATGGTCACTGCCTGCCTAACGTTGGGATACCCGGACGAGAGCCCTGATGCCCGCCCCCGCAAGGAGATGAAGGACCTGGTGCACTGGGAGAAGCACGGCTGAGCGACCTGCCCTCTCAGGCAAGTCGATATCGGGTCCAGCACAAATACCATATGCCCGTCTTGGCATACAGGAGCGGGCACTGTTTTCCCGTTTCCAGCCCGCGAACCAGGAAATGGCCAATGAAGGTTCGCGGATGCCCGAAGGGTCCAATCGGCTTGACGAAGTGAACGAGAAACCTCCAATAAAAGGCTGGCAGCCCTACCACCATGTCTGGCTGTGGCTTTTCCTGGCCTGGATGCTCCTCTACGCGGACCGGAGCATCACCGGGCCGGTGGTCAATTGGATGATCGTCAACGACGTCTCCTTCCTCTATCAGGCGCCGATGCCCCATGCCTTGGGGGGTATCATCGGCTCCATGTTCTTCGCCGGCTACATGCTTACCCAGTTCCCCGCAGGCTTTCTGGGCGATCGTTACGGAAGCAAAGTGCTCATCCTGATCAGCGTCGTCTGGTCGGGCATCGCCACCTTCCTGAGCGGGTTGACCCGAGAGCTGTACTCCTTCGTGGCCTTGCGCATCTTCACCGGTCTGGGAGAGGGAGCCTATTACTCCAATGATCGGGCCATCGTCTACAAGCTGACGCCCGAAGGGCGCCGGGGCCTGGGGATGGGCGTGGTCTTCGTGGGGCTCGCCGCCGGTCTGACCATCGCCACCCTGCTCACCCCTCCATTGCTTGATTTCGCTTCGAGCATTTGGGGCAAGGACTCGGCCTGGTCCTTCCCGTTCCTGCTCTTTTCCATACCAACTCTGCTCATAGCCTTGGGCATCTGGCGCTTCGTTCGCATCCCCAGTGCGAAGGGCGCTTATCGAAAGGCGCTGGCCCGATTGCTGAGCTACTCCGCCATCTTCTTGGTCGCGCTCATGGCCACCTACCTGCTGACGGTGAACTTCGGTCTGGGGGTGGTGTTCCAAGCGGTGGCGGTGCTTCTGACCGCGCTGCTGTTGATAGCATTCATATTCCTTCGGCTCTCCTCCGCCAATCCAAAGCTGCTGCGTGACCGCGACCTGCTCGTCATGTACGTTTCCGCCATTCCGTTGCTCTACACCCTCTGGTTCTTCGGTTTCTGGGTATTGCTGGTGGTTTCAGAGGCGTCAGAGCTGGGACTTTCCGGCGCGGCGGTGTACGCAGCTCTGTTCGGAGTGGCCAACGCCCTGGGCTATCCCGTCGGTGGCAGGATCTACGACCGACTGGGGCGCACCACAAGACGGGGGAAGAGGGTCTACTCCGCGCTAGCGTTCGGCGTCGCCCTCCTGGTCTTCCTGCTGGCGGTGGTGATCGCAACCAGCAAGATTGATGTGCTCGTCCTAGGGGGCTTGGTCTTCCTCATCGGCTTCCTGTTCGCCGCCGCCCAGACCGTCCACATGACCTTGACCGCGGATCTCTCTCCGAGCGGCCAGGTGGCGCAGACGTTCGGCATGTGGAACCTGGTGGCCGAAGTGGGCGCGGTCCTCTCGCCCGTTCTGTCCGGTGCCCTGCGAGATCTCACAGGCGATTGGACCCTGGCGGTGCTGGTCGACGGAGGGCTGTTGATGATCGGCGCTTTCATGGTGTTGCTAGTGAGGAATGAGCACCCGAGACAGCACACCTCAGCAAACTAGGGACCGAAGGGGTTTTGATGTCCCGGACACTTAGACGCTCGATGAAGATCGCCGCCCTCGGGGACGTCCACTGGAAAGAGGGCATGAGCGTGCTCCGGGAGGGGAGGGGGCTCCTGGCGGAGTGCGAGCTGGTGCTCCTGGCAGGAGATATCACAGATAGCGACAATCTCGAAGGCTATGACGAGGTAATCGGGGCATTAAAGGAGATGAGCGACGCCGACATCATCGCGGTGTTCGGGAATGAGGAGTATGAGCCTTCCCATCCCGTGTACAGGAGCCGGTTCAATGTACGATTCCTCGAGGATGAGAGACTCGATCTGGAGGTGGAGGGCATCAAGCTACGCATGGTCGGTAGCACTGGCTCCGTGGACCGCCCCACGTGGTGGCAGCGCAACAACATCCCGGATATCTGGAAGCGCTACAAAGATCGGATGGGGAAGATCGAAGGGCTGCTGGAAAGAGGGGATGCGGACGTTCTACTCCTTCTGACGCACTACGCTCCAACCTATGCCACCTTGGATGGGGAGAAGAAGAGCACCTTTCCCGAAATGGGATCGCTGCAAATGGAGAAGGTCATCCTGGAGAAGAGACCGGACCTGGCGATCCATGCCCACGCTCACCGGGGAAAGGAGAGAGCGGTCCTCGCCCGCCAACAGCGCTCGCTTGAGGATTTCACCCTCGCAGGGGCTGAAGTGGTCGTTCACAATGTTTCACTGCCCGCCAAAGGCAAGGTGACATTCTTCGACATCAGGAAGGATGAGAATGGTATCAACATACGAGAGTTGCGGGGATGAAGTGGACCTGACCGCCGCCATATACGAGGCGACGTGCCAGATACCCGAAGGCATGGTTTCGACCTATGGGGGCATCGCTCGGGCGTTGGGGGACGTGCGAGCGGCCAGGGCCGTGGGCACGGTGCTGGCGAACAACCCCAGGCCGATAGTGGTGCCTTGTCACCGGGTGATATTCTCCGACGGCCGGGTCGGCTGGTATGGGGGTAGTGGCAAGGGCAATCAAAGGAAGGTCGACCTATTGCTCGCTGAAGGCCTCAGGATCGATGAAGGCCTTGTGCAAGACCTGAGCTCGGTGATGTTCAAGGATTTTCGCCTTACCCCCATGCTCAAGGACCTGAGCCAGAGACAATCTAGGATGCGGGAGCTTGTGATCGAGAAGGATGACTTCGGTTCCCTTGACAGAGTGGCCGGCCTGGACGTGGCCTACTCCGGCTACATGGGCTTCGCGGCCATGGTGGTGATGGACGCGGAGAGTGAGGAGGTGCTGGAGCAGAAGGTGATGAGCTGCCAGACCAAGTTCCCTTACATACCCGGATACCTCGGTTTCCGCGAGACCCCATTGATTGCGCGTCTGGTCAAGGAGAAGCGGGACATAGTCTACCTGGTGGACGGACATGGAACTCTGCACCCCCGAGGCTTCGGGGTGGCATGCCAGATCGGAGTGGAACTGGGCATTCCCACCATTGGTGCAGCGAAGAGCCTGCTGGAAGGCAGTGTCGTGCACGGTCGCCCGGGGAAATGGGACGCTGTGGAGATGGAGGGAAAGGTACGAGGATACGCCCTGGGAAAAGGAGAGAAGAAGACCACTTTCGTCTCCGTGGGGCATAGGGTCTCACTTCCAACGTCAGCGGAGATCTGCCAGAGGTACATGCGTCATTCGGTCCCCGAACCGCTGCGCCTGGCGCATCTCCTCGCCACGTCCGAGAGAAAGAAGCGTCAAGGGAACGCGAGGGACTGAATGCGCATCGCGGTCTTCGGGGCTGGCGCCCTGGGAAGCGTCGTCGGAGGTTTGCTTTCCCGACGGAACGAGGTCACCCTGATAGGCCGCAGCGCCCACGTGCAAGCCATCGAACACAACGGACTGGTAGTGGGCGGCATGGTGGAGGCGGTGTTCGTGCCGCAGGCGGTGAGCGAGGTGTGCCAAGTACGTGAGGCGGACGTCGTCATCGTCACCGTCAAGGCCTACGACACGCTGGAAGCTCTAGAGGCGGTCCGCCCTCTCCTGGACAAAGGAGTGGTCCTGGTCCTTCTGCAGAACGGGCTGAGGCAGTTGACCGTCATGTCCGAAGGACACATTGGTTCGGTCATAGGCATCACTTCCATTGGAGCGACCTATGTATCCCCTGGAAAAGTGGTCTACACAGGCATCGGGGACACTTACTTCGGTTCTCTCTCCGGAGCGACCCAAGAGGCTGAGCGCATCGCGGAGGCGTTCACCTCGGTCGGCCTGGATTCGGAGGTCTCCTCGGACATCAGGAGAGAGGTCTGGGCGAAGGCCGTGATCAACGCCTCCATCAATCCCATCACCGCGATCGTCCGCTGCCGCAACGGCGGCGTTCTGAAGAATGACGGACTGCTGGCCTTGAGCGAGTTGCTTTGTGACGAAGGCGTTTCGGTAGCAAGGGCCCAAGGGATAGAGCTCTCGAAGGAGCAGACCTTCGAGAAGGTGATGGAGGTGCTGCGCCGCACGGCCGAGAACCGCTCCAGCATGCTGCAGGACATAGAGAGGGGCAAGCGGACCGAAGTGGACGATATCAACGGCGAGATCGTCCGCCTGGGAAAGGAGAAGGGAATCGATGCCCGTGCCAACCTTGCCCTCACGCTCTTGATCGAAGGCCTATCCGTCCAGAGTGGAAAGAGATGAAGCTCGAGCTTGTCCTCAGATTGGCTGGCTGGTGTCGAGCAAAGGTTAATTACTCTCACGCCTTCTTTCGAATGGTGTGGTAAGATGGTCGACGTGAAGGAGCTGGCAAAGAAGGCCCTGGAATACCAGGAGAAGGGGCTGAACGAGCGCGAGATCGGCGATGAATTGCACCTCTCCGTTGACACGGTCAGATACCTGCTTGAGGAGGGCATGGAGAGCACCCTTCCGCCCACAGACGTCAAGATAGGCTGGAGGACCCTAGGCATCTATGGCAATCGCATCTCCATGATGAGCGACATCTTGGCGGACATCATAATGGAAGAGACGGAGAAGCGCGATCTTGACGTGGACGTGGTGATGGGCATCGCCGTGAACGGGGTTAGCTTCGCCACCTACATATCCGATATCCTGGGCATCGAACTGGCGATCTACAAACCGCCGGTGGAGCGGGGCAAGAAGGGAGGTTCCATCAGCGGCAACTATGCTAGCGTGGAGGGTAAGAGCGTGGTCATCATCGATGACGTCATGTCCACTGGTGCCACTGCCCAAGAGGCCATCAAGGACGTGAAGACCGCCGGCGGGAAACCGGTGCTCATGGTGGTCATCGTCAACAAGAGCAGCCAGAACGAAGTGGACGGCGTGCCCCTCCGGGGAGTGATCCGGGCCCGGTCCATGGGAGGGACCATACTGGGTGGGGGACCACTGCGCTCCTTCCCCTACAAGTGATGCGCCTTCCATGAATGATGTCTTCGACTCGGACCCTGGCCCCCTCACGGAAGAGGACCGACGCAAGATCCTCGGCCGCATCCATTCCCTGCTCTACTGGTTAGGCAAGTTCATCCCAGAGGAGGAGCTGCTGGAGCGAGAACGCGTCCAGCTGCGAGATGTCATCTTCAACTACGTCACCAAGCAGAAGCCGACGGAAGAGGAGGTGCAGGGAGCCCTCTTCCTCGCCGACGCCTTGGAGGGAAGGGCCAAGCAACTGGAATCTGAACTGAGCGAGGGAGACTTGACCAAAGGGCAAGCGCACATTCTCCTGGACGAGATCTGCGGACTGCTTCGAGCCGTGGACGAGATACGCCATGCTCAGGATGCCAGCGCTCAAATCAAGGCGAAGGCGCTCATGAGCCGGGTGACCGACGAGAAACGATGGCTCAGCTTCGTACGCTCGGTCTCTTGACCGAAACGACGTCCGATTGTGCGAATGCCTCGTCTTGACCTTATTTTTCGGAATCATTAAATAAGATTCTTCCGTTAACATTAGAAACAATACGAAAAATCGCAAATCGGACATTTCGAGAAGGTGTGCACATGATCGATCACTTGGATGAAAGAATCATCGAGATACTGAAGAAGGACTCCAGGAAGCCGTTCGTGGAGATCGCCGAAGAGCTGAAGGTCTCTGAGGGCACCATCCGCAGCCGGGTCCGCAAGCTGTTCGAAGAGGGCGTCATCCAGAGCTTCACCATCAAGACCAGCAGCAAGAACGTCAAGGCGATCATCGAGGTGAAGATCGACGTCAACGTCAACACCGCTGAGGTCGCCGCCAACATTGCGAAGTTCGATGGCGTCTCGGAGGTGTTCGAGGTCACTGGAGAGGAGGACATCGTGGCGATAATCGACGTCACCTCGTCCCCCCAACTGAACGAGATCATCGAACGCATCCGCCGCTTCGACAAAGTGCTCTCCACTCGCACCCGCCTCATCCTCAAGGAGCATTTCGGAGGGGATTGAGATGATCCGAGGATGCGCCACCGCCCTCGTCACCCCTTTCACGGAGAAGGGCGAGCTGGATGAGGAAGGGCTGCGAACTCTAGTGGGATTCCAGGAGGCACAGGGCGTGGACTACATCGTGCCCTGTGGGACCACGGGGGAATCGGCCACGCTCACACACGCTGAGCATTTGAAGGTCATCAAGATCGTCATGGACCAGGTGAAGAGGGCCAAGGTCATCGCAGGGGCAGGAAGCAACGCCACGCACGAGGCGATACTATTGAGCAAGGGAGCGAAGGACATGGGGGTGCACGCCATCCTCTCCATCTCTCCCTATTACAACAAACCGACCCAGAAGGGTATCTTCCGACACTACGAAGCAATAGCCAAGGCAGTGGACGCATCCATCATCATCTACAATGTCCCGGGACGGACGGGCTCGAACATCAACCCCTCGACCGTGCTCAAGCTGGCGGAGGTGCCTAACATCGTCGGCATCAAGGAGGCCAGCGGGAACCTGGCGCAGATAATGGCCATCCTTGGCTCAGCGCCTAAAGGATTCTCGGTCGTTTCGGGGGACGACGCCCTCACCTATCCCTTGCTGGCGCTCGGGGCCAATGGAGTGATCTCCGTGGCCTCGAACGTCATACCCAATGAGGTGAGCCGAATGGTGCATTTGGCCCTAGAGGGAAGGTGGGAGGAGGCGCGCAAAATCCACTACCGGCTCCTGCCACTGTTCAACAACCTGTTC
Source organism: Methanomassiliicoccales archaeon (assembly GCA_026394375.1). Lineage (NCBI taxonomy): Archaea > Methanobacteriati > Thermoplasmatota > Thermoplasmata > Methanomassiliicoccales > Methanomassiliicoccales archaeon. The sequence continues at coordinate 33,730 of JAPKYJ010000022.1, read as the reverse complement.
ATCGAGACCAACCCCATTCCGGTGAAGACCGCCCTCAGGCTCATGGGCAAGCCTGCCGGTTCGTTCCGGCTGCCGCTTTGCGATATGGAGCCAGCCAACCTGGAGGTCCTGAAGAAGACCCTTCTGGACCTGGGCGTCATCGATAAGTGAGGCTCATCGATCCACTGGATTCTTAGAAGGAGGGAAACACCGTGATCAAGGTAGTAGTGGGAGGAGCCACCGGCCGACTGGGCACGATGATCTGCGAGCTGGTGAGACAGCAGGAGGACATGCAGCTGGTGGCCGGTATAGTATCGGACACTGGAGGGCACGCCGGAAAGGAGATAGCACCAGGCGTGCGAACCTACGGAGCGGAAGGGCTGGAGAAGGTGCTGGAGAAGGCGGATGTCTACGTGGACGCCACCTCGGCCACAGCGGCGGAGAGGAATATCCTCCGCGTCCCGCCGTTGGGCGTCAATTGCGTGGTCGGTACCACGGGATTGTCGGAGGAGCTGCTGAAGCGCTTCGAGGCCTCGGTGGCCGAAGGCAACGTCTCCGCGGTCGTCTCCCCCAACTTCTCGGTCGGCGTGAACGTCTTCTGGAAGATATGCGGCGTGCTGGCAGCCGTCCTGGAGAACTATGATGTGGAGATCCTAGAGACCCATCACGACAAGAAGAAGGACGCACCTTCGGGCACGGCCATGAAAGCGGCCCAGATCGTATCCGAGATTACGGGCATAGAGAATATCGTCTACGGCAGGCAGGGCAACGTCGGCGCCCGAGGAAGGGAGATAGGGGTGCACGCCATCCGCGCCGGGGACGTGGTGGGCGAGCACACGATCATCTTCGCCGGCAACAAGGAGAGGATAGAGCTTACGCACCGGGCGCACTCTCGCGAGGCCTTCGCGGAAGGTGCTTTGACGGCCATACGCTGGGTCTCTGCCCGACGGGACGGCAAGGTGCATACCATGGCAGAGGTGCTCGGTCTTTGATCAAGGTCATGAAGTTCGGCGGGACCAGTGTGGGCAGCGAGAAGGCTCTGACCAGCCTCGCATCCATCATCGAGAAGGACCGGGCCAAGAAAGCGGTGGTGGTCTCGGCCATGTCCGGGGTCACCAACTCCCTCATCGCTTGGACGAAGGATCCTCGGCCAGCGGACGGCTTCCTGGATGAATTGCTAAGAAAGCATACCTCGGCCGTCGGACCGATGATGCCCGAAGAGACACTGGACGACCTGGAAACGAAGCTGCGCATCCTGCTTTCGGGCTTGAGGCAGCTCATGGAACGCTGCTCCGATCTGGCCAATCGAGCGAGCGTGCAGGATGCCATCTCCAGCTGGGGCGAGAGGCTCTCTTCGCTCATGGTCGCGTCCTTGCTTCGAGCCAGAGGGGTGGAGACCGTGGCCATGACATCCGAGGAGGCGGGCATCGTCTCCCTGGGTCAATTCGGCAGCGGCACCGCGGACCTGGAGGCCACGGCCCGCAATTTCAGACTGAACGTGCTGCCTCTCATCGAAGCGCGCAAGATCCCTATCATCACTGGCTACTATGGATGCGACCCCCAGGGTCGACCGGTCACTTTCGGTCGGGGAGGGAGCGATTACTCGGGCGCGGTGGTGGCCTATGCCTGCAACGCCTCGGTCCTGGAGATCTGGACCGATGTGAACGGCTTCATGACCGCCGACCCGCGCATCGTTCCCGGGGCGAAGAGCATCGCGGAGATGGACTACGAGGAAGCGGCAGAGCTGGCATACTTCGGTGCCAAGGTGCTGCATCCCCGCACCATCGAGCCAGCCAGAAGGAAGAAAATCGCCGTCCTGGTTAAGAACACCTTCAATCCTGAGCACCGGGGCACGCGCATCCACGAAAGGAGCAAGAGCTCGGGCCGAATGCTGAAGAGCGTGGCTGTGAAGCCCGATCTGAGCATCGTCAAGGTGTACTCCTCGGAGATCGCCTACAGCCCGGGCCTGGTCACCGAGCTCCTCGATTCGGTCAATCAGGCAGGCATGACCATGTACGCCATATCCACCTCGCTCTCCACCCTGGCCATGGCGGTGCCAGCTCACGATGTCAAGAACATCTGCGAACGATTGAAATCGCTCAAGAACGGAGAGATCGAGAAGGTGAAGGTGAAGTCCGAGGTAGCTCTGGTCTGCGCCGTGGGCGATGACATGCTCAACGTGAAAGGCGTGGCCGCCAAGGTGTTCAAGGCGGCGGCGGATGTGGACGCGAACATCGAGATGATCTCGGAAGGGGCTTCGGACGTCGCGCTCAACTTCGTCGTCCCCGGGGACAAGGCAGAGGACGTGGTCCGGAAGCTGCATGAACGATTCATAGGTGCATGATATGCGCAAGTTCGAGAACGATAACGGGTTCATGAAGATAGGCGGGGTGCGCGCCACGGAGATTGCGGAGCGCTACGGGACGCCAGTCTATGTCACGGACGAGAACGCGGTGCGCGAGAACTATCGCCGCATCAGGGACGCCTTCAAGCCCCACATGCCGGTGCGGGTGCTCTTCGCCTGCAAGGCCAATGCGTCGCTGGCAATATTGCGGATCTTGCAGCAGGAGGGCAGCCACATCGATGCGGTGTCCGTGGGAGAAGTGGACATCTGCCTGAGGGCGGGGTTCGCTCCCCATAGGATACTGTATACGGGAGTGAACGTCTCCACCAAGGAACTCTACCAGGTCGCCTCCCGGGGAGTGCCGATCAACATCGACTCGCTCTCCGAGCTGCGACGGCTGGCAGAGATGACCACCGACATTCCGATCTCCTTCAGGGTGAACCCGGGCGTGGGAGCGGGACACCATGCTCACGTGGTCACCGGAGCCAAGACGACGAAATTCGGCATTCCCCGAGAGCAGATCGTGCACGCATACGATGAGGCGCTGGAACTAGGCTTCGTCCCCTTCGGGCTGCATGCGCACATCGGGGCCGGAGTGCAGGACGTGGGACCTTTCTCCCTGGTCACCGAGGTTCTGGTAACCATCATGAACGAGATCCAGGATCAGTTATCCATCAAGCTGAAAGTGCTGGATATTGGCGGAGGAATTGGCATCCCCTATCGCCCAGAGGACAAGCAGATGGACGTGGACCTCTTCGCCAAGGAGGTCTGCGATCGCATCAAAGGCAAGTGCTCAGCGGAGACCGTGGCCATCGAGCCCGGCCGTTACATAATCGCCGACACCACCATACTTCTGACCAGCGTGGTGGACGTCAAGGAGACCTCGGAGAAGAAGTTCGCAGGCGTGGATGCGGGCTTCAACACCTTGATCAGGCCGGCGTTCTACGGCTCCTATCACCACGTAGCCGTGGCCAATAAGTTCGAGCGGCAGGGGGAGCAGATCTATGACATAGTGGGGCCGATCTGCGAATCTGGAGATTTCATCGCCAAGGACCGCATGCTGCCCCGGCTGGAGGAGGGGGACGTATTGGCCGCCTACGATGCGGGAGCTTATGGATTCACCATGTCCTCCACCTACAACATGCGCCCGCGTTGCCGCCAGGTCTTAGTGAAAGAGGGTTCGATGCTCCTCATACGCGAGGCAGAGAGCCTGGACGACCTTCTGCGGCATGAGCGCATCCCGGCGAGGCTGATGATTTGATCTTCTGGAAATATCACGGCCTGGGAAATGATTTCCTGGTGGTGGAGGACTTCGATGGCAAAGCGCCCAAGGATGCCGACTTCGTCAAGAGGACCTGCGAGCGACGCTTCGGCGTGGGCGCGGACGGCATCCTCTACGTCGGAAAGGGGGAAGGGATCGATGCGACCATGCGCGTCCTCAACTCCGACGGCTCCGAGGCGGAGATGTGCGGGAACGGCATCAGGTGCGTAGCCAAGCACCTCCACGACTTCGGCTTCGTGAAGAAGAGAAAGATGACCATAGGCACATTGGCCGGGGAGATGGAAGTGGACTGCTTCCTCGCCGACGGACGAGTCAAGGAAGTGGCGGTGAACATGGGCGCGCCTTCGCTGGAATGCGACCGCATCCCCATGAGCTGCATGGGCCGGTTCGTGGACAAGGAGATCGAGGTCGATGACAAGCATATCAAAGGCACGGCGGTCTCCATGGGCAACCCTCACTTCGTCACCTTCGATAGGCTGAGGGAGGAGGACAAGGAGCGGCTGGGGCCGAGGATCGAACGGCATCCGCTGTTCCCCAAGCGCACCAACGTGGAGTTCGCCTCCGTCCATGGCAACAGGATCAAGGTCCGGGTATTCGAGCGGGGAGCGGGCTGGACCACGGCCTGCGGCACTGGTGCCTGCGCGGTGGCGGTGGCGGCGGTGGTGGGCCAGAAGGTGCCCCCAGGCAGAGAGGTTGAGATCGTCCTGCCCGGTGGAAGCCTGTGGATTAAAGTAGCCGAGAATTTATCCTCGGTAACGATGCGCGGTCCGGCCGCGCGCGTATTCAAAGGAGAACTAGAGGAGTGAGCCCATGCCGTTCGCCTACGCAACCCGCGTGAACAAGATCCCGCCTTACCTGTTCGCTGAGATAGAGGAGAAGATCCGCATCAAGAAGTCCCTGGGAGTGGACGTCATCGATTTCGGCATCGGTGACCCGGACATCCCGACGCCCCAGCCGATCGTGGATGAGATCAAACGCCAAGTGCAGGACCCGGAGAACCATAACTATCCATCTTCCGCTGGAGAGCTAGAGACTCGACAGGCGGTGGCCGAGTTTTACAGGAAGCGATTCGGGGTGGACCTCGATCCCCAGGGAGAGGTGTGCATCCTGCTGGGCAGCAAGGAGGGTCTGGCGAACATCGCCCGTGCGTACGTCAATCCGGGCGAGAAGGTGCTCTGCCCCGACCCAGCCTATCCTGTCTACGCTCAAGGAGCGGCCACGCTCTGCGATGCCGTGCCCGTGCGCATTCCCCTCCTGCCCAATCGCAACTATTGGTTCGAGGACAGCCCGGGCGTTCTGGATAGAACGGCCAAAATGCTCTACATGAACTACCCCAACAACCCGACCGGCGCGGTGGCGACCAAGGACTATCTGCGTGGGCTCTATCTCTGGTGCGTGGAGACGGAGACCATCATGGTCTACGACAACGCCTATTCGGAGCTGACCTTCGATGACTATGTCGCCCCAAGCATGCTGGAGATCGGCAAGGAGGGAGCGATCGAGTTCGGATCCCTGTCCAAGACGTTCAACATGACCGGGTACCGCATCGGCTACGCCGTGGGAGATGCGAGCCTCATCGCTGGCCTGAAGAAGGTCAAGACCCAGGTCGACTCCGGAGTGTCGAAGTTCGTGCAGAAGGCGGGTGTCTTCGCCCTCCAGCAGTACAAGAGCGCGGAGAAGCCGCAGATGGTCAAGGACAATATCCACGTGTTCAAGGAGCGCCGTGATGTGCTGGTCAAGGGTCTGAGGGAGATGGGCTACAAGGTCGATCCGCCCAAGGGAACGTTCTACCTCTGGTTCCAGGTGGGCGGCAGCTCGCTCAAGTTCTCCGACAAGATGCTCGACCATGCGGGAGTGGCCGTCACCCCGGGCGTAGGCTTCGGCCACCAGGGTGAGGGCTACGTTCGCATGGCCATCACTCAATCCAAGAGCAGGATCGAAGAGGCGCTGGAGCGCATGGCCAAGGTCAAGTAAGCATCAGTGCTTTGAAGGGCACTTGCGGTTGTAAGCCGCCTTAAGCGCCTCGACCACCGGCAAAGGCTTGCCGAGCAGGTAGGTCTCGAGCGCCCCGCCCCCTGTGCTGACGTAGGAGAGCTTGTCCAGCAGGCCGAACTTCTCCGCGCAGGCCGCGGTGTGCCCTCCCCCTATGACCGAGTAGACCTTGGGATGCACCGCCGCCTCCATCAACGCCTTCGTTCCGGCGGCGAAGGGTTCTTTCTCGAACATGCCTGCGGGCCCGCTCATGAACACTGTGCCCGCTCTTCTGATCACCCTTCCGAACTTGTCCATCGATCCCTGGCCAATGTCCAAGATAGGGTAGTTGACCGGCAGGTCCCCCACCAGCAGATCTCGCCTTCGACATTCCACCTCTACGGCAACGTCGAAAGGCAACAGTATCTTCGCCCCTCTCTCCAAGAGCAGCTTCTTCGCTGCCTCAAGTTCCTCGGGCGTCATCTCCTTGTCCAGTAGCTTCTCGCTCGGCTCGCCCAGCTTCACGCCCCTGGCCTTGAGGAAGGCGTTTCCCGTGACGCCCACGAGGATCACCCAATCCGCGACCTTCTTGCTGATGATGCGGTCCACCACCTTCACCGAGTCGGCGAACTTGGCTCCGCCCAGAACGAACACCGATGGCCGGGCAGGATTGTCGAAGACGGTCTTTAAGGCTCGAAGCTCCCGTTCCATGAGCCTTCCCGCCGCAGAGGGAAGCAGGGCCTGGAAGCCCACCAGGGAGCATTGCGAGCGGTGCGAGGCGCCGAATGCATCGTTGACATAGAGGTCGAAGAGCGGAGCGAGGGATGTGACCAGTTCCATCTTGGCGTGCTCCTCCATGCTCTTCCTGTCTTGCTCGTATGGCAGATCGCGCACGTTCTTGAGCACGAGCGCTTCTCCCGGAGCCAGGGAGCGGATGGCCGTCATGGCCGCCGGTCCGAAGATGTCGTCCACATACCGTACCGGCTTGCTGATCATGGCGCTGAGAGCCTTGGCATGCTTGTCAAGCGGAATGAAGTCCCAATCCCCGGGCCGTCCCTGATGAGCTAGGATAGCTACCTTCGCCCCTTTCGAAAGCATCTCGTTCAGTGTCGGAAGTATCTGGCGGATGCGATTATCATCCTCGATCTCCAGGGTCTTCTGGTTCAGAGGACAGTTGATGTCCACCCGTAGCAGCACGCTCTTCTTCCGGAAATCGAAATCGTCGAGAGTGTTGAAATCGGCCATGCTCGTCCCCCTTGATCAGGATAACGGACCGCTCCGCTCCCCTGACAGAATGAGATTCGCCTGGGGATAGATTACCTTTCGGATTCTACGCCAGGATGCGCTGATTCGTACCGCAGACGAAGCTGGGCGTCACTTGACGATGCCGAGCGCCTTGTCCGTCTTGCGGATCGAGCGCAAGGGATCCGTCTCCACCTTCATCATGGCCCGAATGCAATCCACGATCTCCGGCACGATGTCGCTCTCCTGGTGGATCGCCTGGTAGTAATAGAGGGTATGGCCTTCCACCTTGACCCCGTCCTCCCAGACGATGATCTCCATGAAATCCCCCCGAGGCCGGCCGAGGTCCCTGGCCAGCTCCATGATCTGCGCCGAGGACTTGATTCCGTGCTTGCCGCTCACGAAGCGGATGCGGGGCACGTTGTCCCAGACCGAGAGCACCTCCTTCTCCGTGGCCTTCTTCTTCAGATCGCAGGTGATGCAATGCACGTGCATCATGGTGGTCGGGGTGACCACGGCCATGGTCCGTATGGGCAGCCAGGGCATGATGGTCTGGACGTCCGGACCGTGGTGAGTTGGTAGCTTGAGCGATGGCTCGATGGCGTTGAGGGCGAAACCTTTCTTGTCTCCGGGGTCCGCTCCTCTCCTGACCAGGGCCGCGAAGACCTTCTCTAGGCCGAAGACCCGGTCCAAGGGATAGAGGGTCCTCACCAGGCCAGTGGTGTTGCAGGAGACCACTCGGACGAAGTCCGCCCCCCAGGCTTCCTGGTAGTTGGCGAATGCGTTGAACGAAATGCCCGCCAGACCATGGTCCTCCCCGCCCTGGAAGATGGCCTTGACGTTAGCCTTCTCGTATATGGGCTTGTACCCTTTGCCCACTCCTCCGGGCGTCGCGTCCACGATGATATCACACTTGGGCAGCAGGTCTGCCAGTGTCCCCGCCAATTTGATCTCTTCCTTCTCGAAGTCCGCCACGTTCTCAGGTGCCGCAGCATAGAGAGGCAGGCCTTCTTTGATTGCCAACCTCGCCTCGTAGGACGGCTTGGTCTTGGTGACCCCCACGACCTCCATATCGTCCTGCCGCTGGATGGCGAAAGCAGCCCTCTTCCCAATCGTGCCGTAGCCGTTGATCCCGACCTTGACCTTGGTCATCGCATCCCCTGCAATTGCAGGGATATGGGTAGCCGGATATCTCCCTTGCGGTCTCACTCGGGAAAGGCTCGAAAAAGATGTGAGATTGGGGTAGGAAATAGGAAAAAGGGGTTTGGCGTGTGGAGAGAAATCACTTCTCTCCGCCCACAGCGGCCTTCATCTTAGCCAAGGCCCTTCCAATCAGGACGGTTGCCGCTATGGCGATGATGGTCACGATGATAGCGTAGATGAACAACCCTATGCCGGGATCGGCCTTGAACACCGAGGTAATTGCAGTCCTAATGGCCTCGTTCCAGGCCAGTGCGGCGATCAGACCGAAAGCTGCGGTCATCAACGCGGCTATCGTCTCCAACACCTGAATGCGGAATGCTTTGTCTGCCATGCCTTTCCTCCGGAGTGCCTTCCAAGTGATTTTACTGACCTATTGCTGGTCGTCATATTTCAATAATCCGTTTTCCATCTGTCATGGAGAATGACTGGCTGGCTGCGTTTGGTCCTAGACGAAAGGCTGTCTTATGACAGTCTTGAGCTTCTCTGGCGCCACCCGCCGAGGATCGCTCATGTAGATCTCATGATGCTTGCCCTTCGGCCTGCCGTCCTGCCCTTGGATGAAACCGTGCACTCTCTGGATGGTCGCGTGCTCCTCCGCCCACGGACCAATATACAGTATCTGCGCGCACCGACCTTCGTCCAATCCCTCTAGCTTCAGCCGCGCGAGGAGAGGATTGTCCTTCTTCTTCTCGGCCGCTGCCCTTGCCCCCTTCACCATCTCTGGCTTGATGAAAGGCGGCATGACGATCATGGCGGTCCATTTCCAGCCTTCCTTCTTTCCAGTATCCAAACATTCTTGCTCGTTGTTCCACCACAGCCCCTCCAGAGGACCGACCTTGAAATCCTTTGCCGCGTCGGTCTTCTTCAGCGTGAACTTGAGAGTGTATGCCACGTTGTAGAGGGCCTCGATCGCTCCCCGATAGTCCTTGGATGTGTTCGGGTCGCCCTCGCCGTGCACCATGAGATACTGCAGTGGCGGCACATCCACCTCCACCACTTTGTTGGACGGTGGAAAGTAGAGGGGTTTCATTTCACTCTTCCAGTCCCAGACCATCATCTCACCGAGATAGCATTCCTTCGCGGACGCAAATAGGCTTCGATTCTGCCCCACGGATTATATATTGCGCGATTGTTGAGAGAGTCGCATGAGCAAGCTGATGTCCGTGCGGCAGATCTTCTACTATGGCGGCTGGTTCCTCCGCTCCAAGCTGGGAAAGAAGAGGCCGCTGGTCAACACCATGATCATCAACTACAACTGCAACCTGCGCTGCAAGCATTGTTCCGTGGCGGCGAATGAGGACAGGCTGCCATCACCCCACCAGATACCCTACGAAGATGCGGTCCAGGAGATGAAGGAGCATTTCGAGCGCGGATGTCGCATCCTCTTCTTCGAGGGCGGCGAGCCGACGCTGTGGAAGGATGGGGAGAAGGGGCTGCGGGACCTGATCCGGGCGGGAAGGCAAGTGGGCTATTTCGTCATCGGCTATACCACCAATGGAACCAATGTCATCTGTGAGGACAGCGACGTCATCTCGGTGAGCCTGGACGGCCCCAGGGAAGTGCACGACTGCATCAGATGCGAAGGAGTGTACGACAAGCTCATGGCCAATCTGGAGAGCACCACCCACCCCAACATCTTCGCCAACATGGTAGTGATGCGGGACAACCTGGACCAGGTGGAAGCCACCGTACGCCTGGCCGCGGCCAACAAGCACATCCGCGGCATCATGCTCAACTTCATCACCCCTCCCCCTCAGGAACTTGCCCTCACCCTGGATGAGAAGAAACAGGTGGTGGCGCTGGCCCTTCGACTGAAGAAGGAGAAGCTGCCCATCCTCAACACCACCAAGGCCCTGAGGGACATGCTGAAGGAGGACTTCCTGGAACTTTGCCCGGATTGGGTTTCGGTCTTCGTGCTGCCCGACCGCTCGCATTACTATGGCTGCCCGATGCGCAACACCCCCGCCTGCAAGCAGTGCGGCTTCGACGCCGTGCGCGAGTACCGCCTGATCACGAAGGGATCGATGGGCACAATCATGCAAATGTCACGGCGCTTTGCAATGTCAAAATGATGACCACCAGGAACATGTGGGTCAGGGCGAGCTTGAATACTTCCAGCACCGGCCGGATCATCCAGAACTCGTCCTTCTTCTGCCGCAGATAGCGAATAGCCTTGAGGCTGAGAGCAATGGTCAGGAACAGCAGAACGTAGGTCCAGTTGATGTAGACCAATACCGCGCACAGCGCATACATGCACACCATCGCCCCCGTCATGACGCTCGTCGCGCCGTCGATGCCGAAGCGTACCACCAGATCGCGTTCGCCAGCGGCTTTGTGTGCCTCTCTGCCGGACATCTCGTCCACGATGCGCATGTTCATGACGTTCATTCCCACGGTTATGGAGATCAGCAGCATGGTCCAGCTGAATTGCTGCACGATGACGTAGTAGGAGAAGAAGGCCATGAAGGCGAAGGATAGACCCACGTCCAGCTCGCCCAGACCTCTCGAGCCAAGGTTGAGAGGAGGGGCAGTATAGAAAAAGGAGAGGAAGAACGCCACCGCGCCCATCACCAGGACCAGGATGCCTCCGAAGAGGACGATGGGCAGGGCGATGATGCATGCCACGGCGGCCAGGAAGAGGATGAGCCTTTTACCCCCTTTTTCCGTTATCAGGCCGCGGTCGAAGGAGTTGCCTTGCCAGTACATTTTCTGCGAGAACTCCCCCGAGGCACGCTGCTCGAAGGCGCGGTCGGTCATGGTGAAACGCACCTTGTCCGTGCCGCTCTTGTGATCGAAGTAGTCGTTGGTCAGATTCACGAACATCGCCAGGAAGAAGACGTCCAGGGGGATCAGGAGGGCCATCAGCCATTCCTGCCTGATCGTCAGAGCGAAGACCGCCCCGGTGATGGATGCCATGACGAACGGAAGCGTGTACGCCACGCGTAGCACGTTCTTGAATCGGTAGGCGAAGGCCCTGTCGTCGTTCATACGCTGTCCCAGTCCCTCAGTATCGTACGGCAGGACGAAAGGACCGCGAGGATTAAACCCTTTTGAACGCACGTTCGAATAACATCGAGCTGGAGGGGTTTGTCATCTGTTCACGATCGGATGTAGCCGTTCTGCGAGTACCATCGGACGTTCTGTCGCAGCCCTTCCTCCAACGTGTGTCTTGGCGAATAGCCAAGCTCCCGGCGGACCTTCTCGACGCTGTGCCAGCGGTCCACCTTGAAAGTGTCCATGGTCTGCACCCACCAGATGATCGGGCGACTTACGGAACAACTCGTCGTTCTGGACCAACCCCCAGATCTTTTACACGAACGAATCGCGGAGCAACTGGCTCCTGGTTGCCCGGTCGAATATCTCCCCCACGCCCATTTCTATCCGAGGATAATCGCGTTCCTTGCTCATATCTGATTCGCGTCCGACACGAATCCAAGCCACGTACCACTGCCGTGGCTTGTCCTGGAACTCGACCTCGGAACTAGTCCTGGCGCAGTTGAACCTGTTCACGCACCGCCCGCTGCAGGATGAGCTCGATCAAGTCCGTCTTGCCTTCCACGTACCTCTCCCTCTCGGTCGAATGCTTGGAGACGAGCAAGCGCTTAAGGCATTCGTATTCCTCCGCCGCCGACGGATGATCGATGAGGTAGTCACGGAACATGACATGCTTCCAGTAGTCCCAGCTTCTCTCCCTGACCAGGTGAAGGTGGTGCGTGCGAGGCATGCCTTTTAGGAAGAATAACCGACCGGGGTCATCATGAGGGACGTTGATGTATCCAAGCGGTTCCAGCAATCGGGCGAACCTGTCTCTCTGCTGAAGATCCTCGACGGCCACCAGGATGTCGATCACCGGTTTCGCGGCGAGGCCCGGCACGGCGGTGCTTCCCACGTGCTGGATGTGCAAGGCAAGGGGACCCATGACATCCAGGATTCTTGCCGCTTCAGAGCGGAAATCGTCCATCCATCTTGGATCATGGTCGCAGATGATGACGGCGTCCGGGTCGGTCATATTCGAATCTCTCTTTCGGCAAAGGTGGATGAATACTTGGAACCGCGCACGGCCGGGCTCAAAACGGCCCCGACGATCGGGACCTCAGCCAGCCTGGCCCATTGAGCCCAGTCAAGGAATCGTTATATACGAGGGTGACCATTTGCCTTGCCGTGCGAACGTCTATCACGTGCTCCGAGAGATCCGTCGTTTTGTTGGGCAGCACGGTGATCGTTGTTCTGGGCTAGAGGACATCCTCTTATCTGGGTGTCCTCAAGCATCGTGGTGAAAGAAGGAGGTACAGCTCTTGAAAGGCAGTAAGGCTCTGCTAACGTTGCTGGAACGAGAAGGCGTCGAGGTCATGTTCGGGTATCCCGGAGGAGTGGTCATACCTATCTACAACGACCTCTTGGACTCGAAGATACACCATGTGCTCGTCCGGCACGAACAGTGCGCGGCGCATATGGCGGATGGCTATGCTCGTGCTATTGGAAGAACGGGTGTGTGCATAGCCACGTCCGGACCAGGCTCCACTAACCTGGTGACAGGGGTCGCCACCGCTTACGCCGACAGCTCGCCCATGCTCGTGCTCACTGGTCAAGTGGCCACTCACCTCATCGGCAGCGCGGGATTTCAGGAAGCGGACACCTTCAGCCTGATGATGCCCATCACCAAGCACAACTTCCGGGTGCTGGACCCGAAGGACGTTCCAGAGGCGATAAAACGGGGCATGAACATCGCCCGGACCGGGCGCATGGGACCGGTGCACGTCGATCTCCCAATGGATGTCATGAACGGCAACGTGCCCGAGGACCTGATGGAGTTGGAGTATCCCGTTCCACAGCCAGCGGAGGACTTCTCGGGCATGCTGGAGGCGGTGCGAACGCTGCTGAACTGCGAGAGGCCGGCCTTCCTGGTCGGTGGAGGGGCCATCTGGGCCAACGCCGGGTCGGAGGTGGCCAAGCTGGCCGAATTGCTCATGGCACCGGTGACCACCACCATCATGGGCAAGGGCATCATTCCCGAAGATCATCCACTGTGCATGGGCCTACTGGGCATGCACGGCCGAGAGGCTTCGAGGAAAGCCATACTGGAATCGGACGTCATCCTGGCCATAGGCACCAGGTTCTCGGACCGCACCATCCCCCATGCCAACGAGATACCCATGACCACCAAGATCATCCACATCGACATCGACCCCGTCGAGGCGGGCAAGAACCCAAGGACCAAGGTGCGGCTGATCGGGGACGCCAAGAAGGCGCTGCAGCAGCTGATCAAGGGCGTAGGCAAGGGGAAGAGCGATACGCCCTGGGCCAAGCGGATGAAGGAGATCAGGGCGAAGTGCAGCTGCAACATCGATATCGATGGCCAGCCGATCAAGCCTCAGAAGGTTATCTATGAGCTGGGCAAGATTCTCACTGACGATACCATCATCACCACCGAGGTGGGGCAGAACCAGATGTGGGCAGCTCACTTCTTGAAGGTGAAACATCCCCGGCATTTCATAACCTCCGGCGGCTTCGGCACCATGGGATTCGGCTTCCCAGCATCCATCGGAGCGAAGATCGCCTTCCGCAACAAACCGGTCATAGACATCGCTGGGGATGGCAGCATCCAGATGGTGTTCCATGAGTTCGCGACGGCGGTGAACGAGAAGCTTCCGGTGATGGTCGTGGTCATGAACAACGGCTGGCTGGGCATGGTGAAACAGTGGCAGAAGCTGTTCTGGGACAAGCGCTACTCCGCCACGGCCCTGACGGGCAATCCGGACTTCGTGGCCCTGGCGAAGGCGTTCAGCGCAGATGGCGTGAGGGTAGAGAAGCCCTCCGAGCTGCGCGAGGCGTTCCAGAAGGGCCTGCGCTCGGACGTGCCGTTCCTGGTGGACGTCATCACGGACCCAGAAGAGGATGTGCTGCCCATGGTGCCCGCCGGTAAGATGAGCAGCGAGATCGTGCGGGGGAACTGCAACTGGGCATGCAAATGAGCGAGCGGAGAACATTGTTTAATACGTATAGGGATTACCGACGAAAGAGTGCCAAGCGTTGACAAGGTGAAAGCAATGACGAAGATTTATCACGATTCAGATGCCGATTTGGGCGTGCTCAAGGGGAAGAAGATTGCAGTCGTAGGGTTCGGCAGCCAGGGGAAGGCACAGAGCCTGTGCCTGAAGGATTCCGGGCTCGATGTGGTCGTTGCCTTAAGGAAGGGCGGCAAGAGCTGGAACGAGGCCAAGAAGAACGGCATGAAGGTGGATGAGATCGCCAAGGCAGTGAAGGGAGCGGACGTGGTCATGTGCCTGTTGCCTGACGAAGTGCAGGGCGATATCTTCGAGAAAGAGATCAAACCGAACCTGAAGGATGGCGCGGCGTTGGACTTCGCGCATGGTTTCAGCATCGTCTTCGGCACGGTCAAGCCGCCAAAGAACATAGACGTGGTCATGATGGCGCCGAAAGCACCCGGTCCCAGGGAGCGCGAGGTCTTCGTAGAGGGATTTGGAGTTCCGGCATTGATCGCCGTGGAGCAGGACTATTCCGGGAACGCAAAGAAGATCGCCCTGGCCCTGGCGAAAGGGATCGGCGCCACCAAGGCCGGAGTCATAGAGACCACCTTCCGCGAGGAAGCGACCTCCGACCTCTTTGGCGAGCAGGCGGTGCTCTGCGGAGGCGTGACCGCTCTGATCGAAGCGGGATTCGAGACCCTGGTCAAGAACGGCTACCAGCCCGAGATAGCGTATTTCGAGTGCCTGCACGAGCTGAAGCTCATCGTCGACCTGATCCAGAACGGCGGCATGATGAAGATGTGGACCTCGGTCTCCAACACCGCCGAGTATGGCGGTCTATCGCAGCGCGACCGGCTCATCACCGCCGAGACCAAGAAGACCATGGACCAGATGCTCAAGGACATCCAGTCCGGAAGGTTCGCCAAGGAATGGCTGGCCGATGCCTCCGGCGGCATGAAGAAGCTCCAAACCATGGAAGATGCCGAGGCCAAGAGCAGGATCGAGGTCGTGGGCAAGGAGATACGCGCGCTCTTCGAGATGAAGAAATAGGACCTCTTCTCCCGAAACGCCTTCCTTTCTATCCATTTGTCCAGATGCCTTTGCGTGCAGGAAGGATCTCAACCGGGTTGCATTCCGCTTGACGATCATTTTGGATAGCAGAAGTAAGCAAACCATAGAATACACGCAACTCGCCTCCCCATGACAATATCGGGAAGGAATGGAATGAAGATCGGCATCGTGGCCTGCGAGACCTTCCGGCGTGAGTTGGAGTTCATCACGGCCGGAGATTCGGACATCGTGCACCGCGAGTATCTAGAGTTCGGATTGCACGAGTACCCGGAGGAGCTGAAGCGGACCGTGATCCAGAAGGTCAATGCCCTGCAGGGCAAGGTGGACGCGGTCTTCCTGGGCTACGGCATATGTCAATCCCTGAAGGACGTGGGCAAACAGCTGCAGGTGCCGACGATCATGATCGGAGCGGACGATTGCGTGGGAGCCTTGCTCACCCAGAAGGAATACGACCGGGAGAGGAAAATATGTGCTGGCACCTGGTTCGCCACCCCTGCCTTCTGCGAGATGGGTGAGGAGTGGTTCCGGAAGCGCATGCTGCAACAGATGGGCGAGGAGAGCGTGAAGCAGCTGGAAGCACAGGGATATGACACGGACTGGTTCCTGCATCGTCTGTTCGATGGCTATTCCCGCGCCCTGTTCATCGATACGGGCATCGGCGACCGGGAGTACTTCGAGGGGCTGTCCAGGCAATTCGCGACCAAGCTCAACATGAGGCATGAGTGCCGTTTGGGTACGTTGGACGTGCTGCGGGCGGAGATTGCGGCCACGAAGCGGCTCGCCCAGCAGACTTGAGTGACGATAGCAGGCTGCGACCAGGCGATCTCACTGGGCAAGGGTCAGGAAAAGAGCTATTATCCGACGGACCCTTGGCGGGAGCGGGATGCCATGAGCAAGCGCATGCTGATGAAGACCCCGCTTCTTGACGTGGAGGTCGAATTGAACGATTGTGCCACGGCGGACGCCATCTGGCTGGCATTGCCCTTCGAGGCCTACGTCAACGTCTGGGGCGAGGAGATCTACTTCGAGATCCCGGTCGACATGAAGCTGGAGAACGGCAGGAAGCTCATGGAGGTGGGAGAGGTGGCCTTTTGGCCCGAAGGCAAGGCACTATGCTTCTTCTTCGGCCCCACGCCGGTGAGCAGCGGACCGCAGCCTGCCGCCTATAGCCCGGTAAGTCCAGTGGGCAAGGTCACCAGCGATCCTTCGACGTTGAAGGAGATCGGCGACCGGACCCCCGTGTCCCTGGAGAGGCTCTGATCGCTTCATCACAAGGATAGAACGATCTTCATACCTCTGGCGTTCGGCTTGGTCAAAACGCGCTGCAGGCGCAGATCGTCGATGACGGAAAGGCAATGATCCAGCGACCCTTCCTTCGCATATGCGGCCACGATACCGGTGTCATCGTGCACGCCCACGATGGGGCAGCACTTGACCCGGAGGGTGGACATGAGGCGGTAGATGTCGTTCCCTCCACCGAAGCGACGTATCTCCGCCACTTTGGAGCCGAGCAGCTGCAGACGGTAGATGGAATCGCCCATCTTGGCCAGGTCCGATTTGATGGCCGCGGGCATGAGCTTCATCAGCACTTCCAACGCCTTCTTCTCCCGGTCCTTCTGGTCTATTTGCACCATCCTGTCTGCATCTAGCACATCGGGATTGGAGTTGGGAGGGATGAGGATGATCGAACCCTCCTCTGGCAAGGGCGTCCGGCAGGCGATCTCCAGCTCGTCCGTGACCACCATCAATCCTCCGAAGAGGGAGCCAGCCACCCGAACACCGGTGTCCGGACGCTTCATGAGCAGACCGTCCTTCTCCCGGGCCAGATTGTAGCTGACCACCCGCCGTAGCTCCCTCTGCCCCAGCTTCCTTCCCAAGGAAGCGTTCATACCAGCGGCCACCCCGGTCAACAGCTCGGGCGTGGCATCGAAGGGAACAGCATCCTCATCTGGCGAGGTGATGGCGTAGGCCCCTTCGAAGTGAAGGATGGAGGCCAGGCATTTGCACATGTGCTCGACCGGCCGAGGCGTTCGCAGTTGGAACTGCCATTCTGAGGCAGGCGTGAGCTTGAGGGACAGATGCAGGTCGACCGCCAGGCCGATGCCTCCACCTCCCGGGGTTGAGGAGTACTTCATGGTCGAGTCGATGGTAGCCAGATCCAGACATAGGGGGACCCGAACGGAGGCGACCTTGGCCCCCTCGATCTTACCAGAGGTGGGATATGGTCCTCCGACTGGCTCGCCAAGATGCAGCATCTGCTCTTCCATAACGCCGTCCAAGAAACCTTCTATGGCAGCGACCTAGATTAGAACCTTGCCGCTCGGCTATCGAAAAATGGAAAAACGAACTGGATGCCAGACTACCGCGTTCACTCGCTGCCTACCAGCTCCAGTCCGGAGAAGCAGACGGTGGGGAGGATATGCGGTCCCGAGACCACTTGATCGTTGGCCACCCCTCTCACGTTCATCAATGCTTCGAACATGTTGCCAGTGAGCAGGCAGTGGTCGATGGTGCCTTCGATCTCACCCTTCTTGATGAGGTGAGCGCAACGCACCTCCAGCGCGAAAGCCCCCGTGATGGGGTGCACATCTGGCGACGAGAACTTCTGGACCAAGATGCCTTCATCGATCTCATCCACCAGCGCTTCTACCTTCTTCGACCCGGGGGACATGATCAGGCTCAGCGGCGAGATGTGCACCGGCATCTGATATTGACCCATGGGCTCGATAGTCGACCGGCGCAAGCCGTTGCCCGTGCCCTCGCTGGAGCTCATGGCCGCGTTATAGCTGTCGTTCAAATACCCGCGC
This sequence comes from Methanomassiliicoccales archaeon, assembly GCA_026394375.1. Lineage (NCBI taxonomy): Archaea > Methanobacteriati > Thermoplasmatota > Thermoplasmata > Methanomassiliicoccales > Methanomassiliicoccales archaeon. Next base: position 15,844 of record JAPKYJ010000022.1, on the reverse strand, counting down.
AGAACCCCGCTCTCGACCAGGACCTTGCGTCTGGTGGGCGTGCCTTCGTCGTCATATGCCGAGCCGAGCAGCCCTCGACCATCGAACGGGTCATCTATCAACGTGACACCGCTCTCCGCGCACGCCTGCCCGATCTTGCCCATCCACGGGCTCCGGCGGCGGTTCACGTTCTCCGCGCTCAATGCATAGTCCACCGAACCGAGGAACAGCTCTGAAAGTTCGTGCGGTGGGACGAGAACATCCATTTTCCTTTTTCCCTTGAAGCTCCTGGCCTTGGAGGCGGCCAGGGCCTTCGTCCTTAATCCCAGACCTAGTGCGTCCGGCTGGAATTGCCCCAATCTCGATGAGAAGAAGAGCTCCGCCCCCTCTCCCCGTTTGCCGCCCGTGCACATGGAGGTCACATGCAGATAGAGACCGGTGTTCCGGCGCTGCACTTCCGTACCGTTGGAGTTGCCAAGCCATGCCTCGACCAGGGAGGCGCGCACCAAGCCATTGGGCACCTTCACCTTATGCCCAGCGGTGGCGGAGGAAACCATGCTCATCACCAGATCGGCCAGCTCCTCACCATCCAGATCGATGATGTCTCTGTCCACGGAGCTGAACTGCTGCTGAGATTTCTGCGGATAGGGAAAGTGCTTGAAGATGCGGTCTTGCGGCACCAGTACCGAGGAGCGTACGGCTGAGCTTGCGCAAGCGGTCACATCCACGTCGGCAGTGATGAATGACGCGGATTGCCCGATTCTCTGGTCCTTCATCGTTCTCATCCCCAGGCCCAGGTCAGTGCGGGATTCCACGCTCTTGATGCGCGAGTCATCCACGTACACGGTTATCGCCTTGGAGCGGCTGACGTAGGCTTCGGCCTCTTCCGCCCCCTCCCCTTTGGCGGCCTTGATCGCGATGGCGGCGATATCCTGCAGGTCCATTCAACCCCCTCCCAGAATCGCCTTGGAGCGGCAGTGAGGACCGCCAGATGACACTGGGACGAAGTCCTCGATGCCCTTGCCGCAGGTTCCCCCGTCCAAGCTGACCTCCTTCCCCACGGCATCCGTGGTCTTGAGAATCTCCAGCGCTTTCCCCGTGACGGCGAAGCCCTTCAGCATATCGGTGATCCGTCCGTTCTCGATGAGGAAGCCCCGAAGAACCTGGGCCTCGAAACCCCCGCCCACCGGGTCCTCCATGCCGCTGATGGCCCGATCGGTCAGTACTCCGAACTTCACCCCTTCGATCATCTCTTCCAGTTTCCAGTCACCCGCCTCGAAATAGGTGTTGGTCATGCGCACGAACACCCGCTTGGAGGTGCTCTCCGCCCGGCCGTTGCCCGTCGGCGGCACGTCCATCTCCGCCGCCGTCTCCAGACTGTGCATGTATCCTTTGTACACGCCATGGTCGATTATGGTCGTTCTGGATGAGGGCGTGCCTTCGTCATCGAACGGTATGCTGCCATATGCTCCGGGCACGGTGCCATCGTCCACCATGGTGACGAGCTCGCTGGCGACCTGCTTGCCCACCACCTCACTGAGGAACGAGCGCTTCTTGACGATCTCATCGCCTTCCGACGCATGGCCCATGACCTCATGTGCCAGCAGCCCGGAGATCAGTGGGTCAGTGATACAGGTATGGTAGCCGGAGGGGCATTTCTTGGCTTTCAGCATCTTGATCGCCTCCTCGGCGCAGCTCCGCCCCATGGCAACGACGTCCGTTCCCTGGAACAGGCCATAGCCTCCCGTTCCATCTACCATCTTGTAGAAGGCCTCCATCCTCTGACCATCGGAGGAAACGGACTGAGCCATCAGTCGCCCCCGGACCTCTTGCCATTTGATGCTGGAACCGAAGGAATCCATGACCAGGCTGTCCTTCACTTGCTCCAGGTACATGGCGTTGGAGTTGACGATGCGCTCATCACTGCGCTGGGCCTTGTCCAGATCAACGACGAGCGACAACTTCTCCTCCAGGGGGACCTGGTCCGGATGCTTCTGGATCTTGGGCTTGAAATCAGCCTGGACCGCCTTTCTTTCCGGGATGCGCACGCCTTTGGCCGTTCCGACCCGGGCGTTGACGGCCGCCTTGTCCGCCGCAGCTAGTACCTCCTTCTTCTCCAGCGTGGAGCATGAAGCATATCCCCAGGAGCCGCCAGCTCTGGCCCTCAGGCACAGTCCTCCCAGGGTATCGCGGGACAAGGTGCGCACCGACCCGTCCACCACGATGATGCGGAGGAACCCGACCCTCTGCCGGCGCGCATCGCAGAAATGCGCTCCCTGGTCCCGCATGCGTTCTATCGCGGCCTGCATGACGTCTTCCATCAGATCACCTTCAATTCCTTCTTCGCGTTTGTGAGGACCTCACAGCCGTTCTTGGTAACGAGCACCACGTCCTCTATGCGCACGCCGCCCTCTCCAGCCGCGTACACTCCTGGCTCGACCGTGAGCACCATGTTCTCCTTCAGGACGAGGTCGCTCTCCTGGGACATCTTTATCCCATCGTGCACGGACAGCCCCAGGCCGTGGCCTAGGGAGTGATTGAAAAGCCCCTTGAACTCGGAGCTTTCGATGACCCGGCGGGCGGTGGAATCCACGTCCTTGCCCTTCGCTCCTTCGCGCATGCACTCGATGCCCAGCCTCTGAGCCTCGAGCACCACCTCGTACATGCGTCTCTGCCTCCTATCAACGGAGTGGAAGTAGTAGGTACGGGTGAGATCGGAACCGTAGCGATGGCATAGCGCTCCGAAATCGAATAGCGCGCACTGACCCTTGCGCAGCTGATCTTCCCCCGGGACATGGTGCGGTTCCGCCGCGTTCGCACCGAAGGAGGCGTTAGTACTGAAAGAGGGGGCGCTGGCTCCCTTCTTCTGCATCAAGTAGTTGATCTCCGCCGCCGCCTCGTATTCTCTCAACCCCTCATGCAACATCCCTGGGATGAGGTCGGCCACCTCGGAGGTGATGAGGCAGGCTTGGCGCAGGTGCTCTATCTCCGCCTTGTCCTTCACCGCCCGGACGGTCTCGATGCTCTTCCAGACGTCCACCACCTCCGCCTCGGTGAACTTCTTAAGGTCGCTCAGCTGACGAAGGGTCAATCCAGAACCGCTCACCCCCAGCCTTTTTGTCTTCTTCAGGGCGTCCTTGAGCATCTGCTCTCTCTCCACCCGGTTCTTGAACACGTAAAGCTCGGCATCGGTGGATCGGGCGCTGGTCTCCTCCAGAATCGAGACGAACATCTCCGACCGGCCGTCCGGCCAAAGCAGTACCACGCAACCTTCGAAGAGACCAGATGTGGCACCGGTGGCGTAGAAGAAGTTGATGTCGAGATTCGGTTCTACATCGTTGATGATCGCGACCGCGTCCAGGTCCTTCGGGACGTTCTCGAAAATGCGGAGGATGCGTTCCTTCATCGGCTCACTCGGCGGAGGAAGGTTTCTGAGGCGATTTAACCTTATGTCAGGCTCTCGCGAAAGAAATCATACCCCGATCCACACGTTGGTGGCGATGCTCTTCAAGGCCGCCACCGCCGACAGCGCGGCCAGGTAGCTGGTGGCCGGATTCCCAGGGAACGGGGTGTTGTGTATCTCCGCTCGGATCTCTCCGAACGGACCCTTGGCCAGGATGAGATGCGAATTCACCTCGGTCCTTGAATCGCAGACCAGGGTGACCTTGGTGTTCTCGAACCCCAAGGCCAGAAGGCTGACCGTGGCCGCCACGTTCACGTTCTTGGGGAACAGCCGGACGGCTTCTCGCGCCGGACCCTCGAAGAGAATGGTGCTTCCCTTGAGACCGTTGACGTCGATCCCCTTCTCCTTGAGATAAGGCACGTCCTGGAAGCTTCCTGGGCCCTTGGTGGTGATGAGATGCACCTCGTCTATTCGCCCTTGGGCGGAGCGTAGGCCATCCGTCCCGCAGACCGCGCCGGAGGGGATGTACAAGCGCCCGCCTTTCTGCCGCGCCAGCTGGAAGCATCGTTCGCGAAAGGCGTCGTCATGGAACGCCCCAACGCTCATGACCATTATGTCCCGACCTCGCTCCAAGCACATGGGGGCGAACTTCTTGGCCGCATCCTGGCTCGCCGCCTCGATGACCAGATCGACCTCGTCCATGATCCTAAGGATGATGTCATCGTCATAGCGGGTCAGCTTGGCCTTGGAATACTCCTTGGCCCGCGCCTCGGCCCGCTGCTCGTTCTTGTCGGTGATGTACATGCGGTCCACCTCCGGCATGTCCTCCGCCGCCCTGGCCAGGACATTGCCGATGGAACCGCATCCGATGATGAGCAGACGCATGGCCCTTCGAACGCGCATCGCCTTATTAGACTTTCTCGCCCGCCCGTCAAAAGCGTTTTAACCGTCGCGCTGCATGTCCAGAACGGATGCGCTACGAGCTCCTGGAACACACCGCCGACGTCATGCTCAAGGCCCACGGCGCCACCCTGGAGGAATGCTTCGAGAACGCGGCCTATGCGCTCTTCGACCAGATGGTGCACGCCTCTAGGATCGAGCCTCGGACGGAGATCTCCTTCGAGGTGAAGGGCGATGATCTGGAATCGCTGCTCTACGCCTTCCTCTCTGAATTCCTCTACATCCGGGACGCCAAGATGCTGGTGCTCGGCCAGTTCCGGGTGCGCATCGAGGGATTTCAGCTCTCTTGCCACGCCAAAGGAGAGAAGTTCGACGAGAAGAAACACGGACGGCGGCATGATGTGAAGGCGGTCACCTACCACATGCTGACGGTGGACCAGCAAGAGCCATCGGTCACGGTGCTGTTCGACATATGAGGTGCACATGAAAGCGTCTGCAATGGCCTATCCCATCCAGGGGCTGATCAAGTACCACGGGCTGAAGGACGAGGCCCTCCGTCTTCCGTATCACGATTCTATTTCCGTGTGCACGGCACCTATCCGCACCCTGACCACCATCGAGTTCGGCCATCAGGAGGACAGGGCGGAGTTCGACGGCAAGGCGGCCAAGGGGAGGGAGCTGGAACGGATCAAGGCCGTGGTCGATCCACTGAGGACCATGGCCAAGGAGAAGAGCGGCTTCCGCATGGTCTCGGAGAACAGCTTCCCTTCCAACATCGGTCTGGGGGCGAGCGCGTCGGGGTTCGCGGCCTTGGCGGTGGCCACGGTAGCGGCGTTGGACCTGGAAATGGGCCTGGAAGAGATCTCGCGCTTTGCGCGGAGGGGCGCTGGTTCGGCATCTCGGGCCGTCACGGGCGGCTTCTCGCGCTGGTTCGCAGGCACGGGGGATAAGGATAGCCACTCCCGGCAACTGGCTTCCCCGGAGCATCTGGACATGGGGATCGTCTGCGCTCTGGTCCCGGCCAAGAAGTTCACCGACGTCGCGCACCGTGAGGTTGCGTCTTCCCCCTTCTTCAAGGCCCGGCTCGAATACGTGGTCGAGGCGCTTGACAAGATGGAAAGGGCGATCTACGCCCGGGACATCGACCGCATATGCTCGCTGGCAGAGACGGACACCCTTCTGCTCCATGGCATAACCATGACCGGCATCGACGAACTGGTGCTCTGGCGCCCCGAGACCGTCAAAGTGATCTTGGAAGTGAAGCAGATGCGCCAGGATGGATTGCCGGTCTACTTCTCCATCGATACCGGTGCAACGGTCTACGTTAACTGCCGCCTGGAGCAGGTGAACGAGGTCCGGGGCCGCATCGAGGGATTGGGCCTCGAGACGCTCCGATGTACCGTGGGCGGTGAGGCCAAGTTGGTGCCCGAGCACCTCTTCTGAACTCCGTCGGCAGAAGAAACGATAAACTAGTCGCGGCTGCATTCTTCCGCTGTGAACATGATGGACGCGGTGGGCGTCGGTGCACTGAACCTGGACCTCATCTACCAGGTCAGCTCGCTCTCCTTGGGCGACCGGGCCTTCAAACCGGGAGCCGAGACCTTCGGCACTTCCAGACAGCTCTCCGAACTGATCCCTAAGCTAGGGCAGCGGGGGGAGCTTCGAGGATGCAGCGGCGGGGGTTCCGCGGCCAACACCATCTATGCCTTGGCGAGAATGGGGTTCGCCACTGGCTTCGTGGGCGTGGTGGGCGAGGACGAAGGTGCGGATATCATTTTGAAGGGGATGAAGGGCGTCGACCTCCAGAGGGTCCGACGCCAAGGGGAGAGCGGGGTATGTCTCTCGCTCATAGCCGAGGAGGACCGCGCGCTAATGGTCTGCCCGAACGCCAACGATCGTCTGGTCATCAACGAACACGATATCGAATACGTAAACCGCTTCCGCCTGGTGCACATGAGCTCTTTCGTGGCGGACGAAGGGCTGCGCCAGCAGGTGAAGGCTGCCAAGCGCCTTTCGGACCAGACCATCCTTTCCTTCGCCCCGGGGGAGCTCTACGCCCGAAGGGGAAGAAAGGCCCTCCGGTCTTTGTTGGAGCGCTCGGACGTGCTCTTCGTGAACGAGCGCGAGGTCTGGCATCTCACTGGAAAGAAGGACGAACTGGAGGCCGTGGAGGAGCTGCATGAAGAGGGGGTGAGCACCGTCGCCTGCACCCTGGGAGGCAAGGGATCGCTGGTGATGACCGAACAAGGGCTCATCAAGGTGCCAGCCATCAAGGCGGATGTTGTGGACAAGACCGGGGGTGGGGACGTCTACGCCGCCGGATTCCTTGCTGGCATGCTTCTGGAATGGAAGCCCCGTGACTGCGCTTGCTTCGGCGCGAAGGTGGCCGCCAAGAGCATTGGCGGGGTGGGCAGGAGCGCCTATCCCGAAGAGAGGGATGTTCAAGACCACGTAAGGGAGATGAAGGGGAGACGGAAGGAATGCTGAGATTGGGTTGGTTCTCCTCCGGCCGGGACGAAGCGGCCCGAAACATTCTCAGCACGGTCATTCGTAAGAAGGAGGAAGGGGTGCTGGACGCCTCCGCGGCATTCGTCTTCTGCAATTGGGACGAGAACGAGGAACCTCAGCATCCAGACTACGTGGAGCGGAAGAAGTTCTTCGAGCTGGTGCACGACCATGGCATCCCGCTCATCACCCTTTCCTGGAAGCGTTTCCGGGCCGAGATGAAGGGCGGGACCAAGGACGAATGGCGCGCCGCCTATGGCGAGAAGATGCGTACCTTGATCTATGGATATCCGTTCGAACTGGGTGTGCTAGCTGGGTACGCGCTAGGGATGGACAGCGATACCTGCACCCGCTTCGACCTCCTGAACCTGCATCCTGCTCTGCCAGGAGGACCGAGCGGTTCCAAGCAGGAGGTCATCCATAGAATCATCGCCACCGGGTCCGACCGGCATGGAGCGATGATGCACCTGCGCAAGCCGGACCGGGAGGAGGGACCGGCCCTGACCTTCTGTTCCTTTTCCCTTAGCACCCCCGAATACAAGAAGCTCTGGCAGGAGCAGGACGCGAAGATCGGCAAACTGTCAGTTGACCTCCTGCCCAAGGACGAGATCGAGGCGGGTCCCTTGTTCAAAAGGATGCGGGCGGACGGAGAGAAGCGGGAGCTGCCGTTGGTCACCTTCACCATCAAGCTCTTCGCGGACGGAAGCGTGACGGTCCGCAACGGAAAACTTTACGAGGAAGGCCGTCCCTTGAACGGGCCATACGACCTGACCCTGGCGGTCGATGAGGCGATCGCCCGGGGCGAGTTCTGAGGTGCGCGCGTGGACTTCGAGGGGTTGGAGGAAGTCATCGCCTACGAGGGCAAACAGTTCGTCACCGACCTAGAGGGGCCGATCACCAGGAACGACAACGCCTTGGAGCTGTGTGAGAAGTACCTGGAACGAGGAGCGAGATTCTTCGCCCTCATCAGCCGGTACGACGATGTACTGGCGGACGTGCTGCACCGCTCCGGCTACAAGGCGGATGACAAGCTTCGCCTCGTGCTCCCTTTCCTCAAGGCCCACGGCGCTACGGACCACGCCGTGTTGGAGTTCTCGAAGCAGCACGTAGCCATCCTCCCAGGCGCGGACAAGGCTATGCGTTTCATCCCCGAGCTCATGGCCTCCTTCATCGTGTCCACGAGCTACGAGCACTACGTGAGCGCGGTCTGCGATCGCCTCGGTTTTCCCTTCGAGAACGTTTTCTGCACCAGGGTCTCCCTGGACCAGACGCACATGGAGGATTGGGAGGCGAAGAACATCCAGACCATGGCGGAGGAGATCGCCGCTATGCCTTTGATCGATATTCCGGCCGGGGCGAAGACGCTCAAGGATTTCACTTCGAGGGACCAGAAGACCATCCTCCGCCTGGACGACATATTCTGGACCGAGATCACCGACCTGCCCTCCTTCCGTCTGATGATGGAAGTGAACCCTATAGGTGGGGAGGAGAAGGCGGCCGCCATCGTGGACATCTGCAAGAAGACTGGCATCGGCATCGAGGATACGATGTATGTTGGAGATAGCATCACCGACGTGCAGGCGCTGCGCATGGTCAAACGGGGAGGCGGTCTGGCGGTGGCCTTCAACGGCAACTCCCACGCGGTCAGGGAGGCCGATCTGGCCGTGCTCTCGAAGAACGCGGTGGTCACGTCCGTGCTCGCCGAGACCTTCTTCCGGGGGGGAAAGGATGCCTCCCTGGAACTCGTTGATCACTGGGACGCCGCTGGCATCAAGCGTTCCGGGGTGGTCCATGATTACCTAATCAAAGAATTGGAGCGCACCTTCCCAGGCGGACTGCCGAAAGTGGAGCGGGTGATGACGAGGAACCTGGAGGACCTCATTTCTCGGAGCACCCGGTTCCGCCGGACGATCAATGGTGAGGCCATCAAAAGCATAGGCTGATCTTCGCGTCTCGATGCGATTCCAGCAGTTCTCCCAGAACCTCATAAACCATTGTGCAAACCTATAATGAATGAGAACGCATTTCAGGTGAAAATCACGCAGCTCGGGACCGTTGACCAAGGGCGCACGGGAGGCCTGCACATGAACTTGGGACTAGGAATAGACACTGGGGGCACCTACACCGACTCAGTCATTATCGACCTTTCCAGCGGCAAGATCCTTAGCAAGGCCAAGGCGCTCACCACGCGCAACGACCTGGCCATCGGAATACTGAATTCCATAGACAAACTGGACCGAAGCACGTTCGAACACGTTCAGCTGGTGTCCGTTTCCTCTACTCTGGCCACGAACTCCGTGGTGGAGGGCAAAGGCTGCCGGGTGGGCCTGATCGTGGTGGGGCATGAGTTCAACCGGGCCATCCCGGTGGACGAATTGGTGGAGATCGTCGGGGGTCACAACCTCATGGGGGACGAGAAGGACCCCTTGGATACCGACGCAGCTAGGGAGTTCGTGGAGAAGACCAGGGACAAGGTGGACGGCTACGCCGTGTCGAGCTACCTGAGCGTGCGCAACCCCGAGCACGAGATTGCCCTCAAGGAGATGATGCAGTCCGTGACCGAGCACCCCGTGGTCTGCGGTCACGAGCTCTCTTCCCGACTGGGCTTCCACGAGCGCACTCTGACCGCGGTCCTCAACGCCAAGCTCATCCCCATCATCTCGGACCTGTTACTTTCGGTGAAGAAGGTCCTGGCAGAGCACAAGATCGATGCTCCATTGATGATCGTCAAGGGTGACGGTTCGCTCATGGGCGAGGTGGTGGCCAAGGAGAGACCGGTGGAGACCATCCTCTCCGGTCCGGCCGCCAGTCTCACTGGGGCCAAGTACCTGACCAAGGAAGAGAACGCGGTGGTGATCGACGTCGGAGGCACGACCACCGACATTGGCATTTTGCGCAACGGACGTCCCCGCCTGGACCCCGAAGGCGCCATGATCGGCGGCTGGAGGACCAGGGTGAGGGCGGCGGACATCTCCACCTCTGGAATAGGAGGGGACAGCCGGATCGTCGTGCACAACATGAAGACTTATCTCTCCCCTCTGCGGGTCGTGCCATTGTGCATCGCCCAGTCCATGTATCCCATGATCAAGCCCAAGCTGCTGAAGGCTCGCGAAAGCAAGCAGAGGCCGCAGGCGGCGCACACCGAGCTGGGGGCGGTGAACCAGATCACGGAGTTCTTCATCTTCTCCCGGGAGATCAAAGGCTTCGAGCTCAGCCTGGAGGAGCAAAGGCTGGTGGAGCTGGTGAAGCAAGAACCACGTTCCATAAACGAGGTCAGCGAGATCACCGGCGTGCATCCCTTCTCATACAACATCCGCCGGCTGGAGGAGCTCGGCCTGGTGCAGAGGATCGGCCTCACGCCCACGGACATACTGCATACCATGGGCAGCTACGTTGAGTACGATCCAGAGCCTTCGAAGATAGCGGTGGAGATCCAGGCCAAGGCGCTGGAGACGACGCCGGAGAAGCTGTGCGCCGACGTGAAACGCATGGTCATCGAGAAGATCGCCACCGAACTGCTCAAGAAGCTGGTCTATGAGGAGACCTCCGAGACCACCTACTGCAAGGTTGCAGGAGACTTCTTCGACAAGTTCGTGAACCTGGCGGACGGGATCGATTACTCTTGCAGGCTCAAGCTCAACAAGAAGATCATCGGGATCGGCGCTCCGGTGGAAGCGTACCTTCCGCAAGTAGCGGACAAGTTCCAGACCGAGCTCATACTGCCAACGCACATGGAGGTCGGCAATGCCGTGGGAGCGATCACCGGCAGCATCATCGAGACGGTCGAGATACTGGTGCGGCCGAAGCCCGGATTGGGCGTAATGGAGAACCCCGCCTGCCTGTACTTCTCTCCTACGGAGAAGAGGGAGTTCGAATCGTTGACCGATGCCATCGAGTACGCCCGCCTGGACGGCGGGAAGATGGTGCGAAAGCGCGCTGAGCTCGCTGGAGCGGAGAACATCGAGGTGGTGCTGGAGCGCGACGACATGCGGGCGAGCATGGGCTCGGAGTGGGGCGGGGACGTTCTGCTGGAGACCAGGCTCCTCATCACCGCCGTGGGCAAGCCCCGGCAGTTCCATGAGGTGAGGCGCTAGATGCTCAATGTGGTCATCTGCGGCGGTTACAGCCCGGGCGCAAGGGTGCTGCGAGCGGCGGTGCGCAACCTGGCCAAGTGCTCTGAGATCAGAGTGGTGACGCTCGGTCCGGCGCTGGCAGAGCTCGAGCGACCGATAGAGGAGATACGTGCCCTGGACCCGCAGAGCACCGTGGTCGTGGACGCCTGCGAGGGAGGATGCGGCAACCAAGGCCTCATACGCTTCGGCGTGCAGCCCAGGGCGATCATCTTTCTCAATAAATATCCAATGGTGAGCGAGAAGAACATCAAGGAGGCCGAGGCCTGCATAGCCAAATTCCTTCAGGAGATGAGGCCTCAATGAGAAAGGGTGTCTGCGTCTGCGGCGCCAATGGCGAACGAGGCTTCGTGCTGGAAAAAGTGATCGAGGAGTTCGCCAAGAAGAACCAGAGCCGCATCGTGCAGTTCTCCGTCTGCTCCATCGCCGTCTCTCCTTTGATGCTCTCCATGAGCGGGGTGGACATGAACCAGCTGGTCACTATCAACGGCTGTCGCAACCGATGCGCGGACCGCATCCTGGAGAAGAACGGGCAGAAGAGCAGCCGTTCCTGCGTTCTGGACGATGCGTTGCAGCGGGAGGTGGGGCCGTGCAGGATCACCTGCGAGTACTCGTTCGCTAATCCTCCAGAAGACGATATCAAGCGCTTCGTGGCCATTTGCACCAAGGCTTTGGATTGAGCCGGTCGAAAAGGATGAGAGCTCAACGGCTCTTCTTGATGCCCTGCTCTTTGTAGTAATCGTCCACCACTTTACCCATGTGGTCTGCCAGGGAGTGCTCCCGATACTCGTCACCGACCTCAGGCATCTCCCGCAGGAAGAACTCGTGGTCGCATTTGGCGCAGCGCACCTTGGGACAGCCGCTCACGGACATGGAACAGCCCCGGCAGGCGAACGTCCGGGCATAGGTCAGAGAGAAAATGAAGCCGCAGTTGGGACACTTCATCCGGCGGATCGATCGCATGGTGTTGGGGGTGAACCCCTTCGACTTCATCGCTTCCCAGTAACCGTCCATTCCTGGCATTGTGCTCCCTCACTTCTTGATGTGGTGTTCGATGCCCTTCTCTGTCTCGAAGTAGTCCTGAAGCACTTCCAGCTCCAGCCCATACTGCTTGATGACCTTCTGGATCCCGGCCCTGGTGGCATCGCGCACCTTGTCGTCCCAGATGCCATGTACGATGACATGGAGAATGACCTCCGCCTCTTTGAACTTGTTCTCGCTCAGCCCGGAGGTGAGCTGCACTCCCACTTCGAGGTCGACCAGACTACCCATCAGCGTTCCATCGGGCGTGTGCATGAACGCCTTCACATGGCCGATGAGGTCCGCACCCACCGAGAAGCATTCCTTGGTGACGGTGACGAGCAACGAGCCCATGAACTTCTTCGCATTCGCTGGAGAGATGCCCTTAGGATCGCGGATGCGCATCTTGGCCGCGAACTTTCCCAGCTCATCGGCCGCGCGATGCATCTCCAGATGCAGCTCCTCGTCTTCCTCTTTTGAATGATGACCCTGGCTCAAGCCCCGTCGCCCCCGTACTGCTTCCTGAGTAATTCCTTCTCCACCGCTTCATCGTAGCGGGGCGAGACCCTCTTCTCGATCACGTCCGCCACCTCCTTCAGCCCTTTCCCGGTGCGGCCGGAAACGAGCATTATCTCGGCTTTCTCATTGATGCCCCTGATGAGCTTGCGCGATTTCTCGATCTGCTCCTCGTTGGCGGCGTCCACCTTGTTAATGAGCACCACGTCCGCCTCGCGTATCTGCGTCTCTACCAGGCGTCTCACCGCGTTCATGAGCAGGTCCACTCGGACCGCATCCACCAGGGTGATGACCGGGGCATGCTCGATGATGACGTCGCTCTCCGCCTCCGAGTACTCGGCCGCTCGCTTCAATCCCCAGGGTATGGCCACTCCCGAAGGCTCGACGATGACGATGTCCGGCTTGAAGGTGTTGTGCAGAACGGCGATGGTGTTGGCGAAGGTGCCGGCGATCTGGCAGCAGATGCATCCGCCCGAGATCTCCCGGGCCTTGAGGCCGTAGGTCTCGATGAACTTGGCATCCACGTTGATCTCGCCCACATCGTTCACGATGATGGCTATGCGGTGCCCTCGCTGGACCAGTTCCTTGGAGACGTCGATGAGCAGCGTCGTCTTGCCGCTACCCAGAAAGCCCGCGATCTGCGCTAGCTTCATTCCGGTTCACTTCCGCCGCTAGAATCCATCGATAGAATGTCAATGTTTCGGTAGCTTGGACCGGTCCCCCCGACACAACTGGTGGCGTCAGCAGCACTCCAGGTCCTCGCAATCCACCCCTTTGCCGGTGAGAGCGGCCCGTATCATGGCAGCGGCGCAGCCCACGCTGCTGTTGACCACGATGGCTGCCGTCGGGCAGTTGCGAGCGCAGGCGCCGCATTCCATGCACGCCTCGTACCGCCGCATGACCGCTTTCTTCCCGTTCTGCACGAACACCCCGTGCGGGCATACTGAGCTGCAGACTCCGCATCCAATGCATCTCTTCTCCGCGTAGCGAAGGGTGTTCTTCTCACCGTTCAACGGCTCGAATACTATTTCCTCATCCCCAATCTCTATGAAGCTCATAGCACACCACCCATTCCAGCAAAATGGGAAACGATCCCAAGCACCACTCCGGCGACGAACATGATCGCCATGACCGGTATCCAACGGAAGATCTCCTTGCGCACGCCCGTTCTGGATGTGTAGGTCGAGCATCCGGTGAAGTTGAGCGCCAGGAATGAGACCCAGGGAGCCATCAGCAAAGCGAAGGCCAAGACCCTGACCACCAGCTCCAGGTCCACCGCATGTCCCAAGGTCAGGGAATAGAGAGAGAATGGCAAGGAGAGTAGAATGCCCAGTATCGTGCCTTTCGAGCTGAATTCATGGGTGGGCAGGAAAGGCAGGAGGAGCGGAAATAGAGCCACACCGCCCAAGATCACGGCGACCGCCGCCAGAGCTAGGACCAAGCCTCCCAGCAGAAAGGCCAGGAGCGAGAAGAAGGCCATGTACAGGAAGGTGTGCACGATCTCCACCGGCACCAGCACCGCCCTCTCCCTGAGCGTGAACGTCACCTTGCGCATCTCCGGCGTGGCCTTGCCTTGGCGCATGTATTCCGGAATGTCCTTCGCGCGCACCGGTCCCCATTGGACCTGGAAGCCCGTGCCCTTCTTCACGTCCAGGGCGTTCACTCCAGGAGCAGCTAGCTGAGGGAGAATGACCTTTCTGTGACTAACGACTCTATCGAGTTCGCAGTCCTTGATGCGCTTGATCACTTCCTCGGTACCGAAGGTGCCCTTGCCAGCCGCGCACCATACGTTGATGCCTTTCGTGTCCAGAACTAGGACATAGGCGCTCATTCCATCGAGGGAGGAGCGCAAAGCATCGAAGCTGAGCGTAAGATTCGCGGAAACGAAAACCGGGGATTCGGGCGAAGGCTCTCCCACCGAATAGAGGCCAGGAGCAACCAAGTGTTCGGAGCGCTTGTACCCCCAGCGAAAGAGGAAGTGATCCCACTTCTCCTTGGGGCCCAGCCGCGTCTCTATCCGTATTGTTGCTAACAACGGTTCACCTGCTACTCATCCCGGGCATCAGCCCGGCCACTTCCTTGACACGGTCCTCGAGCTTGTCTGCCTTGAAGATATGGATACAGCACACCTTCCCCTCTTTGTAGGAAAGAGCGATTGCTAGTTTGTCGTCCGCCTCGATTCCCATTTTGGACCGCACGTCCTTGGGAAGGACCATCTGTCCTCGTTCGTCGATGCCCACCACCGATTCCACCCGGTAGCCGTTCTCTGTCACCGAAGGGGCGCAGCACTTGCCCGCTCTCTTTGTGGTCATCTTGATCTGCCGGAGAATGCAATTCCCTCTATTTGAATATTCTGATATTTCACCGTATTTCTTCGTCGTGTCCACGACCGTCTTGATGTTCTCCAGCTTGGTCGACAGCGACGGGGGCACTTCGCAGCCCGAGGCTACGATGTAGCGGGAGTGCAAGCCCTTGGCGCAGAGCGCGGTCTTGACCTCCTGCAGCAGGTTCACGGTGGTCCGCTCGATCTTCTCGGTGGAGAAGCGCACGAAGGCCTGCGGATCGATGTTGCCCGCCACCAGGCAGGCGTCGGCGTAGCCCTTCATGATCGTCTCCTTGGCGGAGGGCGACCCCGGTATCAGCGGATACCAGGCCATGCTGTAGATGGCCGGCTTGAAGGCTTTGATCTGCGTGTCCAGGTGCGGCAGGTCGGCGCAGTTGTGTACGCAGAAGGCCATGCCGTTGTCCGCCGTGAGCTTGTTCAGGCCGCGGGCGTACTGCGACTCGAACTCCTCGTACTCCTGGTCTCCCAGACAGGAGTAAGAGGCCCAGAGATAGTCCCAGACCAGGCCGGCCGGCTTGGCGCGACCGAAGCCCTTGACCATCTCGGCATCGAAGGCGGTGATGTCCTTGAGCGCTTTATGCACCGCGGAGCGGTTGTTGTACATGTCCATGAAGACCTTCTCCGCTCCGGCGCTCTGGGTGAGGATCAGCAGCGGTCCCTCCAGGAACCCGGCCGTGATGACCTCTTTCCCCAGTCTCTCCGCGAATATCCTCGTGCCTTCGAGGATGACGTGGCTGCGTCCCTTGTTCACGTCCGGCGTGTTGGCGAACTTCGTCTCGTAGTCCTCCGGCTTCTTGACCAGCGGGTCCACCACGAACGGAGTGTTCTGCTCGTCCATGCGCACGCCGGCGCCAAAGTCCCCGGCGCACACGGACAGGTCCATCAGTCCGATGGCGAAGTCGTAGTCCATGGCCTTCTGTCCGGCTATGAAGCCTTCCGCGTACTTCCTTGGGTCAGAGCACCATTCGGCGTAGGTGGTCGGGGTGCTCAGCAGCCTGCGCTGCACGCCGGTGGCGATCGGATAGGCCGTGAGACGGTCGACCGGCT